>NZ_JAKFWS010000037.1 GCF_021731785.1 Methylocystis sp. | reverse complement strand
AAACAAGAAACCCCATAGATCGCCGCACATATCCCACCGCGCCTTCGTTCAATCCGGCTGCAATGAGGTCCGCATAGCCATGCCCGAAAAATTGCGCCGCGGACCTCACAGAAGCCTCCAGATTCCCCCGGCGCGAATTTTCTGACTCATTTGGCGCGAAGGAGATTCGCGTGGGGTGCGGCACGGTTAGGTGAGACATCCGGCTGCGGTAATTTGAACCGCAACCGGAGGTTTGGAAGTGACAAAAGAGGAAGAGCGTACTGCTGGGTCGAGATCGCCTGATCGCCTAGCTCTGGCTCTCATGAGCTGAAGCGGAGGAGCATTTTGATTGCTTCGTCGCGCAGGACCCCAGGCATTCAATTCCCGCCCTCTGGCGCATGACGTTCTTTCAGCAGGTCACATGATCGCCGTGCTCCTGGCCGGGGATAGCCACAGGCTTGGCCGCACCGGGCGCCAATAGGCGCGCAGAGTCTCGAGGATGCGCTTATTAAGAGATAGAGGCAATGCCCCGTAGCCCCATGCCAAAAGATACCACAGACGCTACCATATCGGAAAGGGCTGCAGCGCGTGGCCTATATTACTCCATCATCTCTTTGATTTTATTGGCTCCCCGAGTAGGACTCGAACCTACGACCTAGCGATTAACAGTCGCGTGCTCTACCAGCTGAGCTATCGGGGAATGCGGTCACGCCTATACAGGCCAGGGGGCGGTTTGCCAAGCCCGTCAGCACAAATCCGGCTCCAAGCTGAGTCGGCAAAATCGCCGCCGTCATTCCCGGACGCCGCGCAGCGCGCGATTTGGGAATCCACAGCAAACGCAGCGCGCCTGGATCGGCTCTGATTCCCAGTCAGGCCTTGGGCCCGCCGGAATGACGCTCGCGCTCACGCCGGGCTCAGCGCGTCCGCCGGCGCGAAGGCGGCGAGCGCGGCGGCGACGTCGTCGGGCGCGGGCAGACCCGCCTCATTGCCAAGATGCTGGATCTTATGGGCCGACGCGGCGCGGGCGAATTCGAAATGCGCGCGCCAGGGCGCGTCCGGCCGCTCCAGATAAGAGGCGCAATAGGCGCCGTGGAAGACGTCGCCGGCGCCCGACGTGTCGACGATCAGCTCATGCGGCACCGAGAGCGACGGCATCTGCGAAACCTCGCCGTCTTCGTCGTACCACAACATGCCCTTCTCGCCGGTCGTCACCGCGCCGATCCGGCAGCCCTTGGATTTCAGCCAGCCGAGCATGTCGAGTTCCGAGAGCGACATCTGCTCGCACAGTCTTTCGGAGACGACCGCAACATCGACGAAGCCGGCCAGCTCGTCGATGCAGGGCCGCAGCGCGCCGCCGTCGAGCGAGACCAGCAGGTCTTGGGCCCGCGCCGCCTTGGCGTAATGCAACGCGGCGTCGGCCATATGTCCGTCGAGATGCAGAACCCGCGCTTGCGAAATGTCGAGCCGGGGAAACGGCTGCAGATAATTGTCGTCGCGGGCGCGCAGGATCGCCCGCTTGCCGTCATTGGGCCAGACGAAGGAGAGCGAGGAGCGCGCCACCCGCCGCGGATGCACGTCGATCCCGTAAGAATGGGCCATGTCCATGAACATATGGCCGAGCCAATCGGACGCGAGCGTGGTCAGCAGGCCGACGGGGTGGCCAAGCTTGGCGCAGGCGAAGCCGGCGGTGACAGCGTTGCCGCCGAAACTCACGGCATAGTCCTGCGCCAGCGTCTTCTGATCGCCGGCAGGCAGCCGCGCGGCGCGCATGGTGACGTCGATATAGGCGTGGCCGATGAAGAGCGCGTCCAAGGCTCAAATCTCCCAGATGCCGCCAACTGGCAATCGAAGCTGTAACCTCAGACCGCAAAGCTGGTTCCGCAGCCACAGGAGGCGACGGCGTTGGGATTTTCGATACGGAAGGACTGGCCCATCAGATCGTCGACGAAGTCGATCCTGGCGCCGGCGAGAAAGCCCATCGACGAGGGATCGATCGCGACCCTTGCCCCGGCCTGCTCGACGAGGGCGTCCCCTTCGCCCGGGGCAGCGTCGACGCCGAAATGATATTGGAAGCCGGAGCAACCGCCGCCCTCAACCGAAACGCGAAACACCGCGCCGGGCGATTCATTGGCGAGGATTGCGTGGATGCGCCGCGCCGCCTGTTCGGTGAGCGCAATATCGCTTGGCGCCGTCGTCATCCGTTTCTCCATCGCTTGCTTATGCGGGCCGTCGCGCGTTTCAGCGCGATTCGAGCGCGGTCGCGCGATCGAATGGAACTCGCCCCGAAAATCGAATTTCGGCCTATCCAGTTTTGCGCCTCGCCAGCCCATTGCGGATATGCTCCATGCCGCAAGATAGGTCCAAACCTGTGGCCTTTCAATGAAAGGAGCGCAATGTGGCGATTCGCGGCCCTCTCGCGCCATACGCCAGCGACGCGGCGCGCTCGCGCGGGCGGCTCTATCCGGAGTCGCCGTCGCCGACGCGCAGCGAGTTCCAGCGCGATCGCGACCGAATCATCCACTGCACCGCCTTTCGCCGGCTCGCCCATAAGACGCAGGTCTTCGTGCCGCTCGACGGCGATCATTTCCGCACAAGACTGACCCATACGATTGAGGTCGGGCAGATCGCCCGCGCGCTCGCCCGGGCCCTGCGGGTCGACGAGGATCTCGCCGAGGCCGTGGCGCTCGCCCATGACCTCGGCCACACGCCTTTCGGCCATGCCGGCGAGGGGGCGTTAGAGGCCTGCATGGCGCCCTATGGCGGGTTCGATCACAACGCCCAGGCGCTGCGCGTGGTGACGCTGCTTGAGCGCCGCTACGCGCGCTACGACGGTCTCGATCTCACTTGGGAGACGCTCGAAGGCATCGCCAAGCACAACGGGCCGCTGCTGCCCGGCGCACGCGATGAGCATGCCGTCCCTCATCCTGAGGAGCCTGCGCGCATAGCGGCGGGCCATCCGCTTTCGCGCTATATCGTGGAGTTCGACGCGATCTTTCCGCTGGGCCTCGATAGTTTCGCCAGCGTCGAGGCGCAGGCAGCGGCTCAGGCCGACGACATCGCCTATATCGGCCATGACATCGACGACGGGTTGCGCGCCGAATTGTTCTCGCTCGACGACATTGCGCGAACGCCTTTCATCGCAGGCGTTCTCGCGCATATCCGCGACGCGCATCCTGGCCTCGAACGGGGACGCGTCATCCACGAACTCGTGCGCAGGGTCATCACCGCCTTCGTCGAGGACGCGATCGGCGAATCGCTGCGCCGTCTGGCGCGGGTCGCGCCCGCCAGCGCCGACGCGGCGCGGGGGGCGGGCGAGACCCTCGTCGGCCTTTCGCCGCCGATGGCAGAAGCCGAGCGCGACATCAAGGCCTTCCTCTTCGCCAATATGTATCGGCACGAGAAAGTCGCGGGCGTGTGGGCGCGCGCGCGCGACGCGATCTCGCGGCTGTTTCCGGCCTTTTTCGAGAGGCCCGAGCTGATGCCCGCCGAATGGGCGGCGCAAGCGACAAAGCTGCAAGGCGCCGAGAGGGCGGTGGTGGTCGCCGACTATATCGCCGGCATGACCGACCGCTATGCGCTGGGCGAGGTGAAGCGGGTGTTTGGGGGCTAAACGCCAGCCGCTAAGGGACCTCCGCGTCGGACCGGATCGCTCAAGTTTTTTGCCAATCGCCAGCGGTGCGGATGATTTCCCCGGCCCAAGCTGTTAAACGGGCGGTCGACCTTCCCGCCCGGACCTCCATGAACATTTTCGACGACTTTCACGCCCGCATCGCCGCCGTTCTCGATCGCATCGCCGGCGACGGACGTTTGCCGAAGCTCGATCATGCGCGCTTCGTCGTCGAGCCGCCGAAGGATACGACGCTTGGCGATCTCGCGTCGAACGCCGCCATGGTCTTCGCCAAGGAGGCGAAGCCACATTTTTCGTCGCCGCGGGAATTGGCGGTCGAGATTTGCCACGCGCTTGCCGAGACCGAGAATGTCGCCAGCGCGGAAGTCGCCGGGCCGGGTTTCATCAATATCCGTCTGAAGCCGAAGATTTTCGCTGACGTTCTCCGCGCAGCGCTACGCGATCCGGCAAATTTCGGGCGCGTCGCCAAAGGCCGCGCCAGCGCCCTGCAGGGCAAGGTGAATGTCGAATTTGTCTCGGCCAATCCGACTGGGCCGATGCATGTCGGGCATGGCCGCGGCGCCGTCTTCGGCGACGCGCTCGCAAATCTCTTGGCTTTTTCGGGCTGCGAGGTGACGCGCGAATATTACATCAACGACGCCGGCGCCCAGGTCGATGTCTTGGCGCGTTCCGCCTATCTGCGCTACCGCGAAGCGCTCGGCGAAGCGATCACGATTCCCGAGGGCCTTTATCCCGGCGATTATTTGAAGCCCGTGGGCGCGGCGCTCGCAAAAGCGCATGGAAAGACGCTCGTCGAAAAGCCCGAGAGCGAGTGGCTGCCGATCGTTCGCGCCGCCGCCATCGACGCGATGATGGAGATGATTCGCGACGATCTCGCCGCGTTGAACATCACCCACGAGACGTTCTTCTCCGAGCGCGCCTTGCATGAGCAAAAGAATGGCGTCTCCGACATCGACGCCGCGATCGACTGGCTGCGGGCGAAGGGACTCGTTTACGAGGGCCGATTGCCGCCGCCGAAGGGACAATTGCCTGACGATTGGGAAGACCGCGAGCAGACGCTGTTTCGATCGACGCAATTTAGCGACGACGTCGATCGGGCGCTCAAGAAATCGGACGGCTCGCCGACCTATTTCGCTGCCGATATCGCTTATCACAAGGACAAGATCGATCGCGGCTACGACACGCTCGTCGACGTGTGGGGCGCCGACCACGGCGGCTATGTGAAGCGCATGGCGGCGGCCGTCGCCGCGCTTTCCGACAAGCGCGTGACGCTCGACGTCAAGCTTTGCCAGCTCGTGAAGCTGATGCGCGCCGGCGAACCGGTCAAAATGTCGAAGCGGTCAGGGGACTTCGTCACGTTGCGGGAGGTCGTCGAGGAGGTCGGCGTCGACGCCGCTCGCTTCATGATGCTCTACCGCAAGAATGACGCGCCGCTCGATTTCGATCTCGCCAAGGTCATCGAGCAGTCGAAGGACAATCCAGTATTCTATGTCCAATACGCACATGCGCGGGGAAAGTCGGCGCTGCGCCAGGCGCTCGCCGCATTCCCCGATATCGACCTTGCAGCCGAAAGCTTGGCGGAAGCGGACCTGTCTCGCTTGGTGGACGAAGGCGAGCTTGCGCTGGCCAAGATCATCGCGCAATATCCCAGGGCAGTCGAGGCTGCGGCGGCGGCGCACGAACCGCACCGCGTGGCCTTCTATCTGCACGAATTGGCGAGCGTGTTCCATTCGCATTGGAATCGCGGCAAAGATCAACCACAATTACGCTTTGTTAAGGCTGATGATAGACAGTTGACCATCGCCCGGATTGCGCTGGTGAGCTCTTTAACAGTCGTCCTGGGGTCAGGCTTGAGGCTGCTCGGCGTGAGCGCCCCGGACGAAATGCGTTAATCGACGCTTGAGGGCCACGTCCGGGCGTCGGACGCGCCTATTAATTTGCTTCGCGTCCCAGGGGATAAGTGAGCGAGGTGCATCATGCGCGAGACATCCGTTAGAGGCCCGGCAATCGACCTTGGCGAGTTCGAACGGCGGCTGCGCGGCGCGCGCGCCCCCCAAGTCGAGGATACTCTCGGAGAGCTTGCGCGGCTGGACCATGGGGAGAACTCCGGCGCGACAGATCCTTACGGCCGGATTCTGGCGGCGCCGCACGATCCTCGCATTCCGGCCTCCGAGCTAAGGGGATCCTATGACCCCGCGCCGCCGGTGGCGGCGGAACCGTCCTATTATCCAGAGCCGTCAATGGAGCAGCCTCCGGAGCGCGCCTATTCAGTGGACCCTGCGTTCCAAGACATGCCGCAGGGCCACGAACCGCGACAGGACGCATACGAGACCGGCTCCTACGGCGCCGAGACCAGTTGGAGCGACGACTCGCAGTTCCTCGACTACGGGCCGGAAGAGGGCGAATACGAGGCCCCCTACAAAAGCGGTTGGCGAAGCTGGTTCCGGCCATGGCACGCTGTCGTCGCGATTTCGCTCGTCGCGGTGCTGAGCATCGGCTTCGCGTTCTGGCATCGAAGCGGTTCAAACGCTTCGCGCGAGATTGCGACGATCATGGCGCCGGAAGGGCCCGTAAAGGTCAAGCCGAGCGCCGAGACCGAGGCGGCGTCCGACGCCAGCGGCGCCGTGGTCCTTGACCGTAAAGAGCAGGCCCCTGTTCAGCAGGTTTTGGCCAATCAGGAGCAGGCGGTAGATCCTTCCGTCACGCCGAATGTGGCGAAGCTCGGCGACGGCCCTGTAGACCTGCCGCATGAGCCTCCGCCGGCGGTGGCCGCGCCAAAGAGGGTCAAGACCGTCACCGTGCGGCCGGATGGAAGCCGGATGGACGAAGGGGCGTTGCCGCCGGCTGTCGCCGTGGCGAGCCGGCCTGCTCCGGAACCGGCGCCGGCTGCTGTCGCCATGGGCGCCGCGACCGCGACCCCATCGAGCCAGGCGAAGCCGACCGCGACTCCGCCGCGAATCGTCAAGCCGAAACCCGCGGCCCAGCAGGCCGCCGCGCTCGAAGAGTCGGCGGCGCCCGATGATGATTCCGACCCGGCGGCGGCTGCGGGCAAGGGCGGTTACGCCATCCAGTTCGGGGCGGCGCCAACCGAGGCGGATGCGCGCGCTTTGATGAAGACCGTCGTCGGCAAATATAACTCGCAGCTTGGCGGGCGGAAGCCGACGTTCAAAATGGCCACTGTCAACGACAAGACGGTCTACCGCGTGCGCGTCGGCGGCGTGAGCAGGGAGTCCGCCAACGCGATTTGCGGCAGGGTGAAAGCCTCGGGCGGCGCCTGTTTCGTCGCGGGGAACTGACCCGAAGACATGCGAGCCTTCATCTGCGGACTTAAGGGCGGCACGCTCGAAGAGACGGAGCGCGCCTTCCTGCGCGAGGCGGCGCCTTGGGGCGTGATTCTCTTTCGCCGCAATATCATTGCGCCGGAGCAGGTTTCCCGTCTGACCGCCGACATTCGCAGCGCTCTCGGCCGCCACGCGCCAATTTTCGTTGATCAGGAAGGCGGCCGCGTTCAGCGGCTCGGTCCGCCGCATTGGCGCGCCTATCCGGCAGCCGCCCGTTTTGAACTGGCCGGCGCTTACGCCGCGCAGGCCGAGCGGCTTGCCTGGCTCGGCGCGCGGCTTATCGCCCACGATCTGCGACAGGTCGGCATCGACGCCGATTGCCTGCCGGTGCTCGACGCCCCGGCGGAAGGCTCGCACGCGATCATCAGCGATCGCGCCTATAGCCGCGCGCCGGCGCGGGTCGCCGTTCTCGGCCGCGCCGCCGCGGACGGGTTGATGGCGGGCGGCGTCGCGCCGGTGATGAAGCATATTCCCGGGCACGGGCGCGCCCGCGCCGACAGCCATCTCGAGCTGCCGGTCGTCGAGGCGTCGCGCGCCGAGTTGGAGGCCACGGATTTCGCGCCGTTCAAGGACAACGCCGATCTGCCGATGGCGATGAGCGCCCATGTCGTCTACACGGCGATCGATCCAGCGGCGCCCGGCACGCTCTCGAAGGCCGTAGTCGAGGGCGTGGTTCGCGGCCACATCGGCTTCGACGGACTTTTGATGACCGACGATCTGTCGATGAAGGCGCTAACGGGGAGTTTCCGCGAACGCGCCGAGCGCGCCATCGCGGCGGGCTGCGATATTGTGCTGCATTGTAACGGCGACCTCGCGGAAGCGCGGCCGGTCGCGGAAGGCGCGCCGCCGCTTGCAGGCGCGGCGCTGGCGCGCGCCGAAAAGGCGCTTGAATGCATTCAGCACATCGAACCCTTTGACCTCGCGGCGGCCACGCGCGAGTTCGACGCAGCGATGTCGGCGGTGGCGTGAGGTCTTGCGTGTCGTGAAGCGGTCCGTCGCCGCGGCGCAGGCACAGGGGTGTGCGCGTCTCTGTTCCGAAGACCTTTCTCACGGGCAGGTGATCGACAATCTGCAGATTATCGACCCTTTCCGATAGCGGTCTCTTCTGTGGATGGCCGCGCCAAGGCGCAGGCCGCGCTTGCGATGGCGGGCCAATGGAGCCAATCTTCGCGTGAAAGTCAGGCGACATTGATTCGCCAAGGGAAAACAGGCGCAAAGCGATAGAAATGGCGCAGGAGCTGACCTTCGAATTGGACGAGCCCCGCGGGGCGGGCGAGGAGGCCTTCCTCGTCGACGTCGACGGGTTCGAAGGGCCGCTCGACCTGTTGCTGGAGCTGGCGCGCCGGCAGAAGGTCGACCTCGCGCGCATCTCCATCCTCGCTCTCGCCGAGCAATATCTCGCCTTCATCGAGGCCGCCCGCCGCGTGCGTCTGGAGCTTGCCGCCGACTATCTGGTGATGGCGGCCTGGCTCGCCTTCTTGAAGTCGCGGCTGCTGCTGCCGGAGCCGCCCAAAGGCGAAGAGCCGTCGGCGTCCGACCTCGCCGCCGCGCTTGCTGAACGCCTGCGCCGGCTCGAGCTGATGCGGCGCGCCGCCGACAAGCTCACCGAACGCGCCCGGCTCGGCCGCGACATGTTTTTGCGCGGCGGTCCGGAGGGCGTCGAGACGATCTCGCATCCCAAATTTCAGGCGAGCCTCTACGATCTTCTTTCGGCCTACGCCCGCCAGCGCCAGAAGACCGCGACCTCGCACGTGGTGCTGCGCCAGCGCGCGGTCTGGTCTCTGGCCGAAGCCCGCGAAGCCCTCGAGCGGCTGATCGGCGTCGCGACCGAATGGACCGTCCTGGACGATTTTTTGCTGCATTACTGTGTCGACATGCAGACGGCGCGCACCGTGCGCGCCTCGGCCTTCACCGCTTCGCTCGAAATGGTGCGGGAGGGGCGCTTCGATATGCGTCAGGACCGGCACTTCGCGCCGCTTTGGGTTCGGCGGCGCGCGCCTGAGGAAGCGGAAGCGTCTGTGGGCGCGTCTTAGCCCGGAATTTCGAGGAGGACGCGTAGTGGCGCAAGCTGCGGAGAAAATCGAACTGTTTGACGTGAACAGCGACGAGGAGCTTGCGCGTCACGAGGCCCGGCTGCGCGAAGCGGAGCGGATTATCGAAGCGCTCCTGTTCGCCTCCGCCGAGCCGCTTGACGAAGCCGAAATGGCGCGCCGTCTCGAACAGGGCCCCGATCTCGAGCGAGTCATTGAGCGGCTGCGCGCCCATTACTCGGGCCGCGGCGTGAATCTTACCCGCGTCGGCAAGAAATGGTTTTTCCGCACCGCCGCCGACCTCAACTGGATCCTCGCGCGCGAGCAGGTCGAGGAGAAGAAGCTCTCCCGCGCCGCTTTGGAGACGCTGGCGATCATCGCCTATCACCAACCCACGACCCGCGCCGAGATCGAGGAGATTCGTGGCGTCGCCATATCGAAGGGCACGCTCGACGTGCTGCTCGACACCGGCTGGATCAGGCTGCGCGGCCGCCGCAAGGCGCCGGGACGGCCGATCACCTATGGCACGACCGACGCCTTCCTGATGCATTTCGGCCTTGAGCAGATCGGCGATCTGCCAGGGCTTGACGACCTCAAGGGCGCCGGCCTGTTCGACGGCCGCCTGCCGAAAGGCTTCGGCGTGCCGCAGCCCTCAGACGACGCCGCCTTGCGCGACGACGAAGAACCGCTCGAAGACGAAGCGCCGGAGCTTCTGGAAATGGAGTTTCCGGACGAGCCCGAGGCGCTGGACGCTCCGAACGAGCCGGACGGCGACGAGCTTTGACGCCGCCACGCCTTGGCGTGGTCAGGCGATGACCCTTCCTGGTTGTCGCAAGAAGCGCACAGCGCAGCCGGTTGCGCTTCCCGTCCTTGTTTTTGCGCCCACGGACGCATAGTTTCCGGGCAAACGCCGGTCATGCCGGTTTTCTCTCTCTTAGGAAGGATGCGCGCCATGGGCGGTCTGTCGATCTGGCACTGGATCATCGTCGGCGCGGTCGTCTTCATTCTCTTTGGCGGCAAGTTCAAGATTTCCGACGTGATGGGCGACGTCGCCAAAGGCATCAAGGCCTTCAAGAAGGGCATGTCGGAGGACGATGGCGCCGACGTGAAGGAAACGTCAAAGACGCTGCAGCATCAGGCGGCGGAACGAGCTGGCGAAGAGAAGTCCTCGGAAACAAAAAAAATATAGCGTTGACGCCCTCCCCTTGACGGGGAGAGTCGCGCTGCAAGCGCGGGGTGGGGTAAGAAGCCCTTGAACCTCGCCATCGTCACCCCACCCCGAAGCGCTTCGCGCTTCGACCCTCCCTTCCAAGGGAGGGATTCAGGGCGCCCGAGCACCACGCATGTTCGATCTCGAACCCGGAAAGCTCATCGTCATCGCCATTGTCGCCCTCATTGCGATTCCGTCGAAGGATTTGCCGCGGGTATTGCGCTCGCTTGGCCAATTCACCGCAAAAATGCGCCGCATGGCTGCGGAGTTTCAGGGACAGTTCATGGAGGCGATGCGCGAGGCCGAGCTTGAAGATTTGCGCAAGGGCGTCAGCGAAATGCGCGACGCCGTAAAGGAAAGCGTCAAGCTCGACGGCGCTTTTGATCCGATGGCCGAGGCCCGCAAGCAGATCACCGGGGCAATCAAAGGCGAATCGCTTTCGCGCACAGAAGCTCCTCAGGATGAGGGATCTCGTATTTCGGAAGGCGAGCAGGCTGATTCGTCGAAGAAGGCCGCCACATGAGCGAGGGCGACGAAGCCGAAATCGAGGCCAGCAAGGCGCCGCTGATCGAACATCTGATGGAATTGCGCGAGCGCCTGATCAAGGCGCTGCTCGCTTTTCTCGCGATGTTCGTGCTCTCCTTCTTCTTCGCCAAAGATATCTACAATCTGCTTGTCATTCCCTACACGCAGGTCGCGGGCCCCGAGGCGCGGCTGATCTACACCGCGCCGCAGGAATATTTTTTCACCCAGATCAAGGTCGCGCTGTTTACGGCGGCCTTTCTCTCCTGTCCGATCGTGTTGTCGCAGATTTACGCCTTCGTCGCGCCGGGACTCTACAAGCATGAGCGCACAGCGTTTCGGCCCTATCTTTTTGCGACGCCGATTTTTTTCGCGCTCGGCGCGCTCGTCGTCTATTTTCTGGTGATGCCCAATCTGCTGCGCTTCTTCATCGGCATGCAGCAGGCGAATGAACCGGGCAAGGCGCAGATCGAACTGTTGCCGCGCGTTTCCGAATATCTTTCGCTGATCATGACGCTCGTGCTCGCCTTCGGTATCGTCTTTCAGCTGCCGGTGGTCCTGACCCTGCTCGGACAGGTCGGCATCGTCACGTCGGAATTCCTGAAGGAGAAACGCCGCTACGCGATCGTGCTCGTGTTCATCGTCGCCGCGATTCTGACGCCGCCGGACGTGTTCTCGCAACTCGCGCTGGCAGTGCCCGGCATACTTTTGTACGAAGCGTCGATTTACGCCGTGCGCGCGATCGAGAAGAAGCGTGCCGCCGCCCAAGCGGCGGCGAGCGGCGGCTCATAGGCGACATCTCGCCGCTTGACCCTGTCACGTGCCCGCGAGAGAAAGGCGCCCTCGACAAAGCCCCTGCCGTCATGGCCGGGCTTGTCCGGGCCATCCACGCCGAGACGCTGCGCTCGTTTTCATATTACCGCAGTCGCCTTCGTGGATGCCCGGCACAAGGCCGGGCATGACGCGTTTGCAACAGTTCGCCCGTTACTCCCCACCGCCAGCAGGCCGATATGTACGACATCAAATGGATTCGCGAGAACGCTGAAATTTTCGACCGCGGCCGCGCGCGTCGCGGGCTCGACCCGATGTCGGCGCAGCTGCTGGCCTTCGACGATGCGCGCCGCGCCGCAATCGGCGCATTGCAAAAGGCGCAGGAGCGGCGCAACGCCGCCTCGAAAGAGATCGGCGCCGCGATGAAGGCGGGCGACGGCGCCAGGGCCGAAGCGCTCAAAGGCGAAGTCGCACAAATTAAGGAAAATTGGCCGGCGCTGGAAGAGGCCGAGCGCTATGCGATCGCCGAACTCGACAACGCGCTCGCGAGCATTCCCAACACGCCGCTCGACGAAGTTCCCGATGGCGCCGACGAGAACGACAATGTCGAAGTTGCGCGCTGGGGCGACCCGCGCGTTTTCGACTTCACGCCGAAGGAGCATTTCGAAATCGGAGAGAGCCTTGCACTCATGGATTTCGAAACGGCGGCGAAAATTTCCGGCGCGCGTTTCGTCGTCAACAAGGGCGGGCTGGCGCGGCTTGAGCGTGCGCTCGCGCAATTCATGCTCGATCTGCATACGAATGAGCATGGTTACACGGAAGTCAGCCCGCCGCTGCTCGTGCGCGACGACGCGATGTTCGGCACGGCGCAATTGCCGAAGTTTGAAGAGGATCAGTTTGCTGTTTTGAAAGGACTGCAAGATATCCACACTCGCGATATGGTGATCGATAGCGCGCGGCATGATCCGCCCGTTACATCGCAAGACATTCCTCCGCTCGATCAATTCTGGCTCATCCCCACCGCCGAAGTGCCGCTCACAAATCTCGTGCGCGAGTCCATCGTAGACGAGTCGCAACTGCCCATGCGCATGACTGCCGGCACCTATTGCTTTCGCGCCGAAGCGGGCGCCGCCGGTAAGGACACGCGCGGCATGATCCGCCAGCATCAGTTCTACAAGGTCGAACTCGTGTCGATCACCACGCCGGAGCAATCGCTCGAAGAACATGAGCGCATGACGGGCTGTGCCGAGATGGTGTTGCAGCTTCTCGAACTGCCCTATCGCAAGGTCGTGCTCTGCACCGGCGACATGGGCTTCGCGAGCCAAAAAACCTATGACCTCGAAGTCTGGCTTCCGGGGCAGGGGAAATATCGCGAAATTTCCTCATGCTCGGTTTGCGGCGACTTTCAGGCCCGGCGCATGAACGCCCGTTATCGCCCGGCCGAGAGCAAGGGGCCGCGATTCGTTCATACGCTGAACGGCTCCGGCGTCGCGGTCGGCCGCGCCATGGTCGCCGTGCTGGAGAATTATCAGCAGGAAGACGGCTCGGTCGACGTGCCGCGCGTGCTGCGGCCTTACATGGGCGGCTTGTCGCGCATTTCCCGGTGAACGGTCTTTCGCGGGCTGCAGCGCCCGCGTCTCGCTTTTTCCGCGCATTCGGGCTCGGGCGAGGTTCCAAAGAAAGGCGTCCAGCCATAGCCGTAATCTGCGCGCGGCGCATAGCCGTCGCTGAGCAGGCCGGGCGCCGCGACGGGCAGCACGACCGGAGCCGCCAAGAATCCTAAAAGACCAGATCCGGGCGCTGTCGGCGGCGCGCCAGGAATGACAAAGGCCGCCGGCACATAGCCCATGGTCCCGCCATACTGCACCTGACACCAGCGGCCGCATCCCAGGACATTGAACGGGATATTCGCCCCCATGGTCGTGACCGGCCTCGCATCGACGCTGGGGCTGACTTGCAGCGGCATTTCCGCCGCCACATAGGCTTCAAAAGCGGCGACGCGGCCGGGAACGGCGGCAAGCAACGCCGCCAGCAAGAACGACAGTCGTAAGCGCATCAAAAATCCCCCAGAGAATGGGCCTGAGCAATTCGCGTCATTGTGGACGTTTAGCGTCGAATCGTCCAAAGAAACCTGGGCCTCGTCAAATCGCCCCAAGCGCGAGCGAAACCGCCAAAAGCATGCGCATTCTCCTCACCAATGACGACGGCGTTCACGCGCGCGGCCTGGCGATCGCGGAAGCGATCGCGCGCGAATTCACCGATGACATTTTCGTCATCGCGCCGGAGTTCGAGCAGTCCGGCGTTTCGCATTCATTATCGCTCAACGATCCGCTGCGGCTGAGGGAGATTTCGCCGCGACATTTCGCCGTGAAGGGCACGCCGACGGACTGCGTGATCATGGGTGTGCGCAAGCTGATGCTCGATCATCCGCCCGATCTCCTGATTTCCGGCGTCAACTGCGGTCAGAATATCGCCGAGGACGTGTCCTATTCCGGCACCATCGCTGGAGCGATGGAGGGCACGATTCTGGGGATACCATCGATCGCGCTGTCCCAGGTCTATGATTTCTTCGCAAACCGGCAAACCGTCCACTGGGCGTGCGCGGCGACGCACGGCGCCGAGATTGTGCGTCGGCTGCTGGCGGCCGGCATACCAAAAAATGTGTTGATGAACGTGAATTTCCCCAACTGTCCGCCCCAGGACGTCGCGGGCGTCGCGATCACCATGCAGGGCCGGCGCAGCAGCGACATCATGAGGATCGAAGACCGCAAGGACGGCCGCGGCAATCCTTATCACTGGATCACATTCCAGCGCGGCGATTTCAAACCGGGGCAGGGCACCGATCTCATGGCGCTTGAAGAAGGAAAGATTTCGATCACGCCGCTGCAGCTCGATTTCACTGATCACCCGACCGTGACGCGGCTCGCGACGGCCTTCGAGAGCGACAAATGACCGGCGACGGCGGCGCACCCCAAGCGGCTGAGTTCGAAGAACGCGCGGCGTTGCTGCTGACGTTGCGTCAGGGGGGCGTACGCGACCTGTCGGTCTTGCGCGCAATGGAGGCGACCCCGCGCGAGGCGTTTGCGCCCTATCGCTTTCGCGATCTCGCGAACCGCAACCTCTCCTTGCCGATCGGCTGCGGGCAGACCATGTCGCGCCCGGTGGATCTTGCCCGGCGGCTAGAGGCGCTCAAGGTCGGCCGCGGCCATCGGGTGCTCGAGGTCGGGGCGGGGTCCGGCTATGGCGCGGCGGCGCTGGCGCAGCTCGCACGCGAGGTCGTGAGCCTCGAGCGGTTCGGGACTCTCGCGATCGAAGCCTCGCGCCGCTTGGCCGCCCATGGCGCGACCAACGCCAAGGCGGTCTGCGGCGACGGTCTCGATCCTCCTTTCGAGCTTGGGCGTTTCGATCGGATCATCGTGCAGGCCTCGGTCGGCGCCGCGCCGGCGGCGCTGATCCAATTGCTCGCGCCGGGCGGACTTATGCTCTTTGCCCGCAGAGCCCACGCCATGGCCGGCGCACGGGCGAAGGAACGATTGATTAAGCTTGATCGCAATGAGGAGGGCGAACTGCGGGAGACCGATCTCGGCCCCTGCCGCCTGGGCCCGGCCATTCCCGGCCTGGCGCAGGCGCTCTGAGACCGGTCGAACGTCCCGGTCGCGCCTGCGGTACGCAGGAAGGACGGGTCCAGCGAACAAGTCGCCCGGAATTCGTGTCATTCCTGTCGAAATGCTGAAAATTTATAGAGTCGTCGACGTTTCGCGTTCATCTTAAACGCCTCCTTAACCGCCGCGCTGTTATCGATAGTTCGTTCAATGTTGCGTTCGGGTGGGTCGCGTCATGGCTATCAAGCGTCCATTTGCTTATTCACGCGCCGCGGTGCGGTTTTTGGCGGCCGCAGGCGTCGCCGCCTTTGTCGCCGGCTGCTCCGACGCATCGCGTTTCATCGGCGATCCGTTCTCAGACCCGTTCTCGGGCTCGGCAAAGACCGCTTCGGTTGGAGTCGATCGAGCGCCGGTTGGCGCCATCGCCAGCGCGCCTGCGCAGAGCGCGCCCTCGAGCGCGGTGGAGTCCCGTCCGCTGCCGGCGCCCGCCGCCAGCGGCTCCGCGTCCGGCGCCAGCGCTTCAACCGCTCGAACCGCCCCGCCTGCCGCCGCGCAGTCGCCGGCGCGCGTCGCGGCCGGCGGCGGCCATTGGAGCGCCGAGGGCGGCACGCCGATCGTTGTCGCCCAGGGCGAGACCGCAAATTTGCTCGCCACCCGCTACGGCGTGCCCCCAGAGGCCCTGCTGCGCGCGAACGGCTTCAATATCGCGTCCCAGGTTCAGCCGGGCGCGCGTCTCGTGATTCCGGTTTTCCGCGCCGGCGGCGCCCCCGTCGTCGCCACGCATGCGCCCGCCAGTTCGGCGAAGGCGACGGCGGTCCCCGCGGCCAAACCCGTCGCAGCGAAGCCCTCGGCCCCGACAAAGCCGATGGCGGTCGCAAAGCCAGCCGAGCCGACCAAGCCGAAGCTGGCCGATTCAAAGGTCTCCGCAAAGGCCGAACCGCGCATCGCCGCCGCGACGCCTCGCGCGGTCAAGACGGAGCGCATCGTGCGAGCCGCGCCGGCCGAAGCGGAGGCGAATGCAGCCGATGCCCCGAGCAAGGCCGTTGTCGCTGAAACGCAGCCGGAAGCCGGCGGGGCCCGCAAGGTCGACAAGACCGCGACCGCCTCCATTCCCCCGGCTAATGACGTCAAAGCGGTCGCCTCCGACGATGGCAACCCCGAATTCCGCTGGCCCGCGCGCGGCCGCATCATTCAGGGCTTCTCGTCGGGCGGCAATGACGGGATCAACATCGCCGTGCCGGAAGGCACCCAGGTCAAGGCGGCAGAAGGCGGCGTCGTCGCCTACGCCGGCAATGAACTCAAGGGCTACGGCAATCTGGTGCTCATTCGCCACCCGAACGGTTTCGTCTCCGCCTACGCCCACAACGGCGAGCTCGATGTGAAGCGCGGCGATCAGGTCAAGCGCGGTCAGACCATCGCCAAGTCCGGCCAGTCGGGCAATGTCGGCTCGCCGCAGCTTCACTTCGAGCTGCGCAAGGGTTCGACGCCGGTCGATCCCACGCGTTATCTCGCCGGTTTGTAAGCGTCGGCGCTAGAACCCTCCGGCGCTCCGCGAGACATAGACGCTGGAGTTCGAGACGGCGGGTCCAAGGAAAGGCCCGCCGCTCTCGTCTTTTGATGCGTCGCGACCAGGGAAAATGCTATAGGCCGCGGGTCATAACCTGAGGAACCCGCACAAGTGACCTATCGTCTTGCTTTGGCTTTCCTGTTCGCCGCCACGCCGGCTGTCGCGGCCGATCCGACCGGCGTTCCGCAATGCGACGCCCTGCTCAAACGCTACGAGGCGTGTTCGGGACAAATGCCGCCGCGCCAAGTCCATGCTGCGCAAAAGGAGTTGCTCGAGGGCGCCATGGGCATTCGCGCCGCGGCGGCCGATCCTTCGAAACGAGCCGATCTCGAACGCTATTGCGTCGACCGCTTCGAGCAGATGAAGAAGGAAAGCGACATCAAGGAGTGTATGTCGAAGCCATGAGCGGCGCGCGGGCCTGGACGTAGTCCTTTCCACGCATTTCGATCAGGCGGGAGGCGGCGCGCTCGAACTCGCGCGCCTCCGCGCCGAAGGCGGCCTGATAAAGTTCGCAAGGTTCCGCCGCGGCGGACACGATCAGCAGAACGCGCGCGTCGTAGAGAACGTCGACGAGGGTGATGAAGCGGCGCGCTTCGTTACGCTGTTCGGGCGCGAGAGTCGGAACGTTTTCGACGATCACCGCATCGAATTTTTTGGCGAGCGCCAGATAATCGGTCGCCGACAGGGCCTGATCGCAGAGCGCCGAAAAGCTCAGGCGCGCGACGCGGCCCGCCGCCTGCGGGATTTCGATGCGCCGTCGCTTGACCTCGATTGTCGCTGGCGTCTCCGCGGCCCCATCGGCGAGCGTCGCGAACAACGTATCGATCGACGCTTTTGCACGAGAATCCGCGGGCGTGAAATAGACCTTTCCGAGATCCCCGCGCCGCTGCCGATAGTCGCTCGACGATTCGAGACGCACAACGTCCATTCGCTCCTGCAGCAGGGCGATAAAGGGCAGAAAGAGATCGCGGTTGCGGCCGCCTTCATAGAGCCGCGATGGCTCGACGTTGGAAGTGGCGACAACCACGACGCCCGACGCCAGCAGCGATGAAAACAGGCGCGCCAGTATCGTTGCGTCGGCGATATCGTTCACGGCGAATTCGTCGAAGCACAGCACGCGCGCTTCTTGCGCTATCTCCTGTGCGACGCAGGTCAAAGGATCGGCGTCGCCGCCGGGCGGATTTCGACGCAGTCGATGCAGCCTTTCGTGCACATCCGCCATGAAGGCGTGGAAATGTGCGCGGCGCTTTTTTTCGACGGAAAGCTCGCTGAAGAACAGATTCATCAGGAATGTTTTGCCGCGCCCGACCTGTCCCCAGAGATAAAGCCCGCGCTGGCGCGGCGTGCGACGACGAAGTTTTGCAAGAAGCGCCTGCCTCAGACCGGCGTTCCTCGGCCCGCGGCCGGCAAGCGCGTCGGCGAGCGCCTGAAGCTTCTCGACGGCGGCGCGCTGCGACGCGTCGCGCTCCAGCGCGCCTTGCGCGACGAGAGCGTCATATTTCTCGACGATGGCCTGGGCGCGCGACGTCATATGCGCCGCATCCGTCCGTTCGTCTCCGCAAGCGCGCCGGGACGAAGTTCGCAATAGAGCAGGCGATCGGAGTCGACCGGCCCCGGCATGGTGATTTTGCCGCGAGGCACGCGCGCGAAGCCGAGCCGCGCGTAATAGTCCTCGTCGCCGACGAGCAGGACGAGGCCGTGTCCGGCTTCGCGCGCGGCATCAAGCGAATATTTGACCAGCGTCTCGCCGACGCGCTGCTGGCGAAACGCCGGCTCGACGGTCAGGGGTCCAAGCAGAAGCGCCGGCGTCGATCCGACGAGGATCGGGGTCATGCGATTGACGCCGACGAGCAGCGTGCCGATTCGCGCGACGAAGGACAGCGAGCGATCCGGCTCGACGCCTTCGCGCAGGCGGTAGGCCGTACGCGCGTATCGGCCCGGACCGAACGCGCGTTCGTCGAGCTTCTCGATATGCGCGTCGTCGGCGGCCGTGAGCGGCGCAAATTTTACGGCGAGATCGATCATAATGGCGGCTTGACCCTGGGCGCTGGCCATATCACGCGTTGTCTGCGCCGCAAAACCTCTCGTTGCGCTGCGACAAGCCGGCATGCGAGCCTGCGCCTGGAGAGGAGCCATGCCGGAATATTGCTTGCGCCCCGCGGCCGTGCGGGACGCCCGCTCGATCGCCGAGATCAACGTCATGGCATGGCGCGAGACCTACGCCGGGCTCATGCCGGCGGAAGCGCTGGCGGCCATCGACCTCAACGCCTGGACGCGGCGCTGGCTGGAGAGGATCGGTTCGGGAGAAAGCGGCCAAGCGGTCTTCGTCGCGCTCGAAGACGGCGTTCCGGTCGGCTTCGCGCGCTGCACTCGTCAGACCAACCCGAAGCTCGTTCCGCTGGGCTTCAACGGCGAAATCGCCTCGATTTACCTCCTGCGGCGCGTGCAGCGCCAAGGGTTGGGCAAAGGCCTGATGGCGCGGCTCGCCGAATATCTGATGTCCGTCGGCTGTGCGAGCGCGGCCGTGTGGGTGCTCCGCGACGCAGCGAAGGCGCGCGGCTTTTACGAGGCGCTCGGCGCGGCGCCTGTTGGCGTCGAGGGCGTCTGGGAGGTCGAAGGCGTCGTTCTGCCTGATCTCGCCTATGGATGGCGCGATCTGCGGATCCTGGCTGAGGCCGCTGTCGCGGGCGCTCGAAAAGCCTCACCAATAGGGTGATATGGGCGTCTTTTCCAACGCCTCGGCCAGGCGCGCCCGCGTCGCGACGGTCGTCTCCGCCGGCAACGCATCTAGCGCGAAGAAGCCGGCCTCGGCGATTTCGCGATCGGGGGCGCGCGGCTCGGTGATGCGATAAGACCGCGCGACGTATAGGGCGACGTGGTCTCGCACCGAGAAGCGCCGATTGAAATAGACGCCGAAAAGTTCGGGCGGTTCGTCGAGCAGGACGTTGGCTTCCTCGTGGAGTTCGCGCTTGAGCGCGTCGACCAGCGTTTCGCCGCTTTCAACGCCGCCGCCCGGCAGATAGAAGCCGCGTACATAGGTGTGACGGACGAGCAGCACTCGGCGCTGATCGTCAAGCACAAGGCCGCGTACGCCTAAGGTCATCGGACGCTGAAACCGCGCGCTCAAGGCGATAAGCCTGCGCGTGAAACGAGATCGCGCCGAATGCGTCTCGCCCGACTGCTGCTCCCTCAAAGCGCTCTCCGCATGCCGAAACTATGGCAAACGATCTGCGAAGGTTCTACAAATCGCCAGCCCATCCTAGCAGAAAGCGCCGCCGTCGAAGGGGCATGGAGGGAGATGAGGTTCTCTTGAATTTTCGACTGGCTCATCTGTCCGACGCCCATATCGGTCCCATTCCGCGGCCAAATCTCGCCGAGCTTCTCGGCAAGCGCGTCACGGGCTATGTGAACTGGCTCTATAAGCGCGGCGCTCAGCACGACATGGGCGTGCTCGCCAGGATCGTCGCGGATATCAAGGCGCAGGCGCCTGACCATGTCGTCATGACCGGCGATATCGTCAACATCGGACTTCCTGGCGAAATCGCCCTCGCCAAGGACTGGCTCGCCTCTCTCGGCGCGCCGAGCGATGTGAGTTTCACGCCCGGAAATCACGACGCCTATGTCGCCAGCGTGACGGATCTCGTTCACGACGTTTTCGCGCCCTGGACGAGCAGCGAGGCGGAAGGCGCAGGGTTTCCCTATTTGCGCCGGCGCGCCGGCGTCGCGCTCATCGGACTCGACACCGGCGTGCCGACTGCGCCATTGGTCGCTTCCGGCCGGCTCGGCGGGGGCCAGCGGGCTGCGCTCGCTCAATTGCTGGATGGCGCGAAGGCGGAAGGGCTTGCGCGCGTCGTCTGCCTCCATCATCCGCCGCATGTCGGCGGCGCCAGGTTGCTGCGCGGGCTTGAAGACGCCGCGGAATTCGAAAGCGTCATCGCCCGCCATGGCGCCGAATTGATCGTGCATGGGCATAATCACAAGCCGAGCCTGCATCGACTTGCCGGACCGGACGCGGCGGCGCCCGTGGTCGGCGTCGCGTCGGCCTCGGCGCGCCCTGGCGGGCATTATCCGGGCGCGGCCTACAACCTTTACGAAATCGAGCGCAGGGGCGACGCGCTGAGCGTCCTGCTGCGCAGGCGCGGATTGAACCAGGTTGGCGAGGTCGTCGAACTTGAATCGGTCGAACTGTGACGATTAGCTCGTGAAATAGGTGCGAAAAATCCAAGCCCCTAATACGGCTAACAGCGCAAAGAAAGCGGCTGCGCCAAAAAATTCCGCGACGAACGCGGCGGCGCGAGAGACTTTGCTGGAGAAAGACGAGGCGGTGTCGCGCGCAGTCGCTTTGTTGCGGGCCGCGGCCGCCTTAACGGCAAGCGCCTGCGCCGCGCCGCCGCTCGCATAATCGATCGCCAGCGCTTTTTCGCGCTCGATCAGACGATGCGCGATATAGGCGGTGATCGCCTCGACAAGTTCCTCGGCGCTGTCGCTTTCGCAAAGCGCGACCCGGCCATGACGCGTATCCTGAAGAAAACGGTAGGTGCGCCGGTCGCGATCCATCTCGACAAAGCCGATCTGGTCGATGAACAGGCGTGGCCGTTCGGCGGGCGCAACGCCTACGTCGAAAATGTCGCAGTCGTCCGGCAGCTGCGCCAAGACTGGCGCCAGCGCATCGCCGAGCATTTCCAGACGGGCGATTTCCGCGGCGCGCAAATCAGAAATTGCGGCGGAGCGCTCGGCGTTCTCGAGGCGCGCACGGCGCAACGCGCCCGCAAGACTCGCCATACGCTCGTCAAGCGAACCATTCGCTCCCGTGCGGGCGACGCGCTCCCGCTCGACGAGAAGCGACAGCCGCTCGGCAGGCGTGGCGTCGGACGCGCCCTTCCGTTCGTCGTCGCGCGTGTCGGCCGGCGGCGCGGGCAGGGGCTCTTCCATCTCGTCCACTCGCTGAAGCCCTCGTGACGCCGGGGCGATAAAGCATTGGGAACTATAGCGGCTCTCGGCGGCGGTGCGAAGCGCGAGTCCGCCAAATGGACGCGGGAGTCGACTTTTTCCCCCGCCTCCGGCAAGGGACTTCATACGATAGCCGCTGATTCCGGACATTAACGAAAAAAACGCCGGATGCGACAGAGGCGCGGAGGGGATCCATGGCCGTCAATCGTGGCGAATCAGACGTCAAAGGCTCCGCGTTCGAACGCATCCTCATCGGCGCGGGATTTGCGGTCTTCGCTGCGCTGGAGGCGGCGGGCGGCGGCGAGCATGCGATCGTCGCCGGCTTTTTCGCCGGCGCCGCAATTTTTGTGCTGCGCCGCTCGTCCGAGAGTACGCGCCAAGCGGCCGATTTCGCCGTGGATTTCCTCGTCGTCGCGACTTTTACGCTGCTGTGCGACCGCTCCGGCGTTTTATGGCGCGCGCCGGACAGCTTCGCCGACCTTTTCCGGTTTTCGCCTGTGGGCGCGGGGACCGCCGCCATCCTCTATCTCGCGGGGGTCGTCACGCTGAGGGCGCGTTCGCGCATGGCGGTGCGCGCAGCCCTCTTCGTCTTGCCGCTGCAGTTCAGCCTCTTGCTCGCACTCGGCTCGCCGCTCCTCACCCAGATCGGCGGCTGGATGCTCCTCGGCCTCGACGTATCGGAGGTTTTGAGAAAGATCGCCGGCCGCACGCTGGTCCTGTTCCTGCTCAATGAGTCAATCGTTGTCGGCGTGCCGCTCGCGCTGGGCCGGTTTCTTCCGCGCCAGTGGCGCCCGCATGGCATTCTGTTCGCCTCAGCCTTCTTCGCGTCGTTAACCCCCTATATCGCGACCTCGGTTTCCTTTTTCTTCGCGCCCTACTTGCCCTATCCGGCGACAGCGGCGATTGCGACCGTGGCGGCGGCGCTCGCGCAAGCAGGCTTGTGGGGCCAAACCTATCTCGTGACTCAGGCGATGGCGGGTCTGTTGCGGGCGACGCCGTCGCTGCAGGTCGTGGTGTTCCATGATTGGCGGACAGGCGCTGAAAAAGGCGCTGTCTATGGCTTCGTGTTTATGGCGCTGCTGCTTGCGGCTGGACTGGTCGTCTCTTTCCCGCCGGCCATGGCAGTGATTTCCGTCTCGGGACCGGTCGGCGGCGCGTTGATCGGCGCGGCGCTTTTTCCGCTTGCGCGCGCCATCGTGGAGAGCACCGACTCGACGCCGCCGTTCTTCGCGCGCGTCAAAGAGCTTTATCTGCATCCATCGAACTATTTTCGCGGCGCGGTTGCCGGCGCGTCCATCGGATTTGCCCTGATGATCGGGCTCCCAGCGGCGAGCGGCGGCCACAGGTTTCTGTTCGGCGTCGTCGCGGGCGCGCTCGCCTATGCCGGCGTCGACGCGGCGATCGATTTCGCCGCGCTGACGCAAGGACGCCGGCAGCATCTGCGCAGCTGGCGAGTCTATTCGCTCGGCGCACTCCTCGGCGCGCTCGTCGCCGGCGCCGTCTCCTGGTATCTCGACGTGGGGCAAGTCGAAACGATCGTGGCGAAATTCTTCGCCTATACGTCGCTCGACTATGCGGCGGACGGCCGTCCGATCAACGACTATGTCATTCGTCCGCTGTTTTCCAAATGGGGCGCGACGGATCTCGGCAAGGTTGACGGCGGCGTGAGGCTGCTCTTCGACGAGTCGTTCTCAGGCGTCATCCAATGGGTGTTCGCCGCGCCGCTCTTTTCGGTCAATCTGTTTTTCCTGACGGCGCTCGTCGAGCGCAGCCTGCAGCCGCTTCGGCGCCTCGCGAGCTGGCAGGGCCTCGACATGCTCGTTGAAAACGCCGTGCGCGTTTTGCGCTGGGGCCTCTGGATGGCGCCGGTCATCTATTCCTTCCTTAAGGCTTCGCCGGACCCAAGCTGGTACAATCAGGACGGGCTCATCAGAACCGGCGTCGCGAGCTGGATGAGCTACATCCTTCCGGACTCTGATTTTCGCGCGTGGAGTCTCGATATTTTCACAGCGCTGCTCGCCTATGACGCCCTGCGCGTGCTGATCTGGTTCGACCATATGGGCTTGCGGGTCGCGACGCTCGTCAATCTCTCTTTCGTCGGCGGCGACGTGGCGGACGAAAAGGCCGCGGGCTTTCTAGGGAAGTCGCAAACCAGCCGCGCGATCCCGGAGGGCATCCGCCGTTTCGGCACCTGGGCGCCGCTCCTGCTTCCCTTTTATATTCCCCGCGGCGCGGATTGGGACAGCGCGTGGAGCGCCTCCGAGCAATTGGCGCACACACGGCCGCCCTCTTACGCCTATCTGGTCAGCGGCTATCTGATCTACGCCGGCCTCGTCGCCTTCGGCCTCGTCATCTTCCTTCTCGGCCGGCTGGCGCGCGCGCAGAAAGTGACGATTGAAGGCATCACCGGCGCCGGCGGTGTGCCGGGCTCGCGACCGTTGAAATTGAACAACGGGCTGATGACCAGCGAGTGGTTCGAGGACGGGCAGGGCGCGATTCGAATCGAAGGCGTGGCGCGCGGCGGACCGCCGATCGATTTGACGCGGCGGCCTGACGATCATGCCCATCCGCGCGGACGCTTCCTGTTTCTGCGGGAAGACGGCGGCGAGCTTTGGTCGATCGGCGAGGCGCCGACCCGTTGCCGCGCCGCTCAGGCGTCGCTCACCGACGCGGGCGAGAACTGTTTGTTCTTCATGGCTGAGCGCAATGGCTTCGCGGTCGAAGCGCGAGTCTCGCTCGCCGCTGACGAAGCGGTCGAAATCACTCGATTAAAGATCGTCAATCTCGAGCAGCGTCATCGCAAGTTGACGCTCGCGTCGTTTCGCGAATGGGTGCTCAACGAAACCGGCGTCGAACTGCGCGACGCCGCCTATAATGCGATTCATATCGGCACCTGGTACGTGCGGTCGCTCAACGCGATTTTCGCGCAGAACCGTTTGCTCAAGGGCGGGGCGCGTCGCCAGTCCGATCGCCGACTGTCGCCCGAGATCGGCTTTCACGCGATCGGCGGCGGCGCGGATGCGAAGATTTCCGTCGTCGGCTACGAGGATGTGAAGGCGCGGTTCTATGGAATGGGATCGACTCATGCGCCCGACAGCCTGCTGGGATTGGCGGCGCCGCGCGATCCGAAAGACGAAGGTTTGCTGTACGGCTTCGAGCCATGCGCCAGCCTGCGCATCGAGGTCGAACTTGGCGCCGCGGGCGCGACCGAATTGGTCATCGTCGACGGCTGGGCGCGCGATATGGGCCGGGCGACGGATTCGATTGCGCGCCATCTGGGGCTTGCGCCTGTGGCGCCCGAGACGCTGAACACGGCGCTGTCGCGCCGTCGCGGCCTCATTCTGCCGACGCCGCCCAAAACGCCGCGCTACGTTTTTTCACAGGATGGACGCAGCCTCACGCTCGCGCCTGGCACGCCGCGGCCCTTCGCCCATGTGATCGCCAACGCCTTCGGGCAAGGCGCAGTGCTCACCAATGACGGCGATATTTTTTCCTTCCACGGCAACTCGCGACTGAACAGTTTCACGCCGTTTCGCATGGGCGAGGGCCGTATGGCCCCGGCCGGACAGAGATTCTACATTTATGATCTCGCCCGGACCGACGCGCATAGTCCGACTTTCGTGCCGCTGCGCCGCCGCGACGCCGACTATCAAGTGACGTTTTCGCCGGGAGTCGCCGTCTATCACGCCGCGCGCGATCACCTCGATCTCGAGATGACCGTATTTGTGAGCCCGACGCGGCCGATTGAGTTCAAGATCATCAAGATCCGCAACAAGACCGATCATGAGCGTCTGCTGCAGATAACGCCAGCGATGGAAATCGTATTGGCGGAAACGCCGAACGAGAGTCTGGGCGCGCTGGAGTCGCGCGTCGACGCGAATATGCAGTCCATCTACTTCCGCAATCCACGCAATAACTTCGTGCGGGGGTGGGCGTTTGTAACGACCTCGTTGCCGGCGGAATTCGCGGAGACGTCGCGTCGTCGCTTCCTCGGCCATGAAAGCCGCGATCCATATCTGCCTTACATGGTCGAGCACGGTCACCCGGACGCCGGCGCGCCTGCGCATGAACGAAAGATCGCCGCTTTCAGCGGCGCAATCGATGTGCCTGCAGGAGAAGAAGCCGTCGTCGTCGTTGCGCTCGGACAGACGACGACGATCGAGGAAGCAAACCGACTTGCCGATTATGCACGCGATCCGCAGCACGCCTACGCCGAACTCGCGGCGAACGAGCGCGCCTGGGACGGTCAGCTGTCGGTGTTGCGCATCAAGACCAACCGCCCCGATTTCGACCGTCTGGTCAACGAATGGCTGCCCTATCAACTGCTCGCCGCGCGCCTGTGGGGGCGCACCGGACCCTCGCAGCGTTCAGGCGCGACAGGCTATCGCGACCAGCTGCAGGACGTCATTCCGCTGATCCATCTCGCGCCGGAGCGCGCCCGCGCGCAAATCCTGCTGCATGCCGCGCATCAATATATCGAAGGCGACGCGTGCAAATGGTGGCACCGCGCGCCGAACGGCGGCACTGGACTCGCGGACCGCACGCATTCATCCGATCCGCATCTCTGGCTGCCCTATGTGACGATCCGCTATGTCCGCGGAAGTGGAGACTACGCCATCCTCGATGAGGTGGAGACCTTCCTCGAAGCCAATCCCGTGCCGAAGGATCAGGAGGGCGAGGCCACCGTGCCGCTGACCTCGCGCGACAAGGACACGCTGCTCGGCCATTGCGCGCGCGCCATCGAATGGACGCTGGATCGCTTCGGCGCGCATGGTCTGCCGCTGATGGGTTCGGGCGACTGGGACGACGGAATGAATCTCGTCGGCGACGAAGGCCGCGGCGAGAGCGTGTGGCTCGGCTTCTTCCTGCACGGTATCCTTCTCGACATTGCGCCGATCTTCGAGGCGAAAGGCGACGCCGAACGGGCCGAGCGCTATCGCGAACGAGCGGCGAAGCTTCGCGCGGCGCTTGAAACCTGCTGGCGCGGCGACCGCTATATCCGCGCCTATGCCGACGACGGCGGAGAAGTCGCGCCGATGAGCGCCATGACCTCGTCATGGCCCACGCTGGCCGGGGCCGTCGACGCCGCGCGCGGCCGCGAGGCGATCGAAAAAGCCCTTGCCGTTCTGGGCCTGGGCGATCGCGTGCTGCTCGTCGCTCCGCCCTATGACGAACATTCTCGGCCTTATCCGGGACGCAGCGCCGAATATCCGCCCGGCGTGCGCGAAAACGGCGGCCAGTATTCGCATGGCGTTTCGTGGTTCGTCGATGCCTTGGCGAAGCTCGGCGCGCAGGCGCAACAGGATGGCGATCCGCGCGCCGCCGACGAGCTGTTTCGCACGGCGTTCAAGACGTGGATCGCGATTTCGCCGATTTCCAAGCTCACCACGCCCGCCGCTGCTGACATTTACGGCCTGCCGCCGCACCAGCAGCCAGCCGACGTCTACAATGGCGAGGGCTATGGGGGCCGGGGCGGTTGGAGCTGGTATACCGGCGCCGCGGCCCGCATGTTGTCGGCGGCCTATGCGCTGCTCGGGTTGGAATTCGAGAATGGCGAACTGAAGCCGCGTCCCGACGCTTTCCTTCCCAAGGGCGAATTACGGCTGGAGCGCGTGGACTACCTTGGCAAGACGTTCGAAGCGGAGCGGCGCCGTCGCGTCTGGTAGCTCGGCCTGGAGGCGTTGAGGTCATGGCTGATCGCGTCGTCACGCTCAACGCCGGGTCGTCTTCGGTGAAGTTCGCCTTGTTCGCGGCGGATGCGGACTGGCCGCAGCTGATCGTCGCCGGCACGGTCGAAGGGCTAGGCGCGAAGCCTCGCTTTCGCGTCGCGATCGCGGGGGGCGAGACGCGCGACGCGCCGCTCGCCGGAAAGCTCACCCACAAACAGGCGATTGCGGCGATCTTTGCATGGATCGAAGACGCTTACCCGGAGGCGGCGATTAGCGCGATCGGGCATCGCGTCGTGCACGGCGGGTTACGTTTCGCCGCCCCCGTCATCGTCGACGCGGAAACGCTCACGGCATTGCGAGAATTCATCCCGCTTGCGCCGTTGCACCAGCCGCACAATCTCGCCGGAATCGAAGGCGCCTGCGAGGCGTTTCCGAATGTGCCGCAGGTCGCGTGTTTCGACACGGCCTTCCACCGCGGCCATGCCTTCGTCGACGACGCCTATGCGCTTCCCTATTCCTATTACGAGCGGGGTTTGCGCCGTTTTGGCTTCCATGGTTTGTCGTATGAATATATCGCGCGGCGTCTGCGCGCGATCGATCCGATTCATGCCGAGGGCGGCGTTATCGTCGCGCATCTCGGCAATGGCGCGTCGCTTTGCGCATTGAAAGGCGGGCGCTCGATCGCCACCACCATGGGCTTCTCGGCGCTCGAGGGCCTGCCGATGGGCACGCGTAGCGGACAGATCGATCCGGGACTGCTGCTCTATTTGCTCCAAAGCGACGGGATGACGCCAAAGAAGCTGTCGAGGCTGCTGTATGAGCGCTCGGGCCTTCTTGGCCTTTCCGGCGTCTCGCATGACATGCGAGCGCTCGAAGCTTCCCAGGAGCCGCGCGCCCAAGCCGCCATCGCCTACTTCATTCATCGCATCAAGATCGAGATCGCCGCGCTCACGGCGGTCATCGGCGGGCTCGACGCGCTGGTTTTTACCGCCGGAATCGGAGAGCGCTCCCCGCGCATCCGGGCCGGCGTAGTCGAAGGGCTCGGCTGGTTGGGATTGGCGCTCGACGGAACAGCGAATGCGCGCAATGACGCGGTCATTTCGGCGCCCCGATCGCGTATTCCGGTTTTCGTGACGCCGACCGACGAGGAAGCGATGATTGCACGCCACACGATTGAAACGGTGGGACTGTCGGCCGCGGCTAGATGAGCGCGCGGCGGCCGAAAGGCAGCATTGTCGCCGTGGCGACGTCTGAAAATTCGCCCGCCAATCAAGCTGGGAAGAAATCACGAACCGATTGACCCGCCTTGCTAAATAGCTAAAATGTCTACGATTATTTGGAATACATGGCGCGGTTAACCTCACGCGGCGGCGCGGGTGATCTCAATCGCAAAATTTCGTCGTCGCTTCCGATTGGAAGAGGTTCTCGTGCGCAACCTCAGAGAAAGCGAAAGCCCGTCGTCCGAAGACGGAGGTCTGACAGCCGCCATCGCGCGGCGAATTCCCGACGCTATCTCGCCTGATCATCTTACGTTCGCTGGGCTGTCTGGCGCCGTCCTCGTCGCCGCCGCGTTCATCGCCAGCCGCTGGTCAAATTGGTTCCTGGCGCTTGTCGCGTTGGGGCTCGCGTTAAACTGGCTGAGCGAAGGTCTGGTGCGCGCCGTTTTGGCGCGTCGCGGCTCCGTGCGTCCGCTCTATGGATACTTCATCGACAATTCGGCTGACCTCGTCGCTCAAACGCTGATGATCATGGCGTTCGGCTTCTCGCCCTATTTCACGGTTCCCTCGGCGCTGCTCGTTCTTTCCCTCTATTTGCTGCTCAGCTCGTACAAATATTTGCTCGTCGTGATCCATGGCGAAGAACAGCCGCGTGGCGGATTTGAACCTAAGGGCGTTCGGCTGCTCGTGATGGGCTGGTCGCTCTTCGCGGCGTTGATAGGAGATGCGCTCGCCTCGCAACGCATTTTCTCCTTCGCCGTGCTTGACGTCGTCGTCGGAAGTCTGTCGATTTGCGCCTTTGTCTTCTTCGTCTTTATCGTTCGCCGGGACTTGGCGCTCGTTCGGCTGCGCGAGCTTGACGCCGCAGATCGTGGCGATGACGATTCATCGTCGGATCAGGAT
Organism: Methylocystis sp.; assembly: GCF_021731785.1. Taxonomy (GTDB): domain Bacteria; phylum Pseudomonadota; class Alphaproteobacteria; order Rhizobiales; family Beijerinckiaceae; genus Methylocystis. The sequence goes on along the minus strand of NZ_JAKFWS010000037.1, from coordinate 22,136 downwards.
GATATTATTTCGATTGTCTCGCATTTCGCCTCGGCCGGTCGTGGCGTGCCGGCGCGAAGCGAAAAGAAAATTTCGGCGCGCTAAGCCGCCACTCTTAAAGCAATTCGCCGCCCCTCGGACTCGCATCGCACGGGATCGACACAGCGCTCCAGAGCAAATGTCCTTCTGGATCGACTCTCCTTCAGCCTGTCGAAAGTGAAAGGCCTAGCGAACAGGTCATCGCGATTGACAGCGTTGACGGAGCTGCTCAATTTTTTGCTTGCTCCTTTTGTTTGCCGCAATTCTGTAATTGACGTACGCGATGGACGAGCAAAATTCTCGTATGTTTTTGCGGGTCAAAGCTGAGCTGTAGGTGAGCAGGAGTGGGCTGAGATGAAACCCAGTAGCGCGAAGCTTTCGACTGACAACCGAACGGTGGCGTTGTTTGAAGAGGCCGCGAATAAGTTTCGAACCTATTTCGAGCGAGAAGTGCTTGCCGCGCTGCCGGAATTCGCGCGCCGGGAGCTCGAAAGCGAATTGAACGCATTGGCCAATTTATCGGAGGACGATCCTGTTCCCCAATTGGCGGAGGCGTCGCTCGTTCGCGCGGAGCAATGCGCGCATGACTTGCTGAGCATGAACTACGACGGTCCCGCCGGCTCGTTCTTGCGGCGCTCGGTGCGCGAGGCTGCGAGCGACATAAAGGGGGCGGTGATCGCCGCCTCGCGGCGAGGCGGAAACGTGATAAATTTTCCGCGAAGAGTTTGCTGATCAAGCGCTGAATTCACAAGCCGTCCAAACTTGCGGCGATAACAAGCCCGGCCGCCGCTTGTCGTCGTTGTGGAATTGCAGCTCGCCGAGTCGACTTGGACGAAGTTCACAAATCTCTCTTTGCAGAATTGTCTGATGCGCCGAGGCGGACTCGGTCACCATTGGAAAAAGCAAGAGCGTTGAAGCATTCACCTTCACCTTTCCGCGCCGCTGCAGATTCGGTCGGCGGCCTGCTATGTTCCGCTTGCGGCCGCTCGACGCAGCGTCCGTCGTCGGAACGAGCGGAGAGATGGTAAAATGCTCACCTCAATCGCCGGTCGGTCGGTTATCGTCACTGGCGGCAGCCGGGGCATCGGTCGCGGCGTTGCCCGCGTCTTCGCGGCCAAGGGCGCGCAGGTGCTGGTGGTCGGCCGCGACCTCGCGCAGGCCGACGCGACGGCGGCCGTGATCCGGGCCGATGGCGGACAGGCCAACGGTTTCGCCGCGGACGTCGGTGATCCCGGCGATGTCGCGCGCATGGCCGGTGCTGCGGTCGAGCGGCACGGCGGCATCGACATTCTCTGCGCCAACGCCGGCGTCTTTCCCGCCGCCCGTCTGCTGGAGATGACTCTGGAGCAATGGAACGAGGTGCTGTCCACCAACCTCGCCGGCGCCTTTCTGTGCGTGCGGGCCTGCACGCCTGCGCTGGCGCGCAGCGGCCGCGGGCGGATCGTGCTGACCTCATCGATCACCGGCCCGATCACCCGCTATCCCGGCTGGACGCATTATGCGGCGAGCAAGGCGGGACAACTTGGGTTCATGCGCACCGCGGCGCTGGAACTGACGCCGCTCGGGATCACCATCAACGCCGTTCTGCCCGGCAATGTGCGCACAGAAGGACTCGACGCGCTCGGCGAGGACTATGCAGCAAAAATGACCGCCTCGATTCCCCAACGCCGGCTCGGGAGCGTCGAGGACATCGCCTATGCCACGCTGTTTTTCGCCAGCGACGAAGCCGGCTACATCACCGGCCAAACGCTGGTGATCGACGGCGGGCAGGTATTGCCCGAGTCGCTGATGGCGCTTCAGGACATGGATCGCTGACGCGGGATCATTGATTTCGGGAGCCGCCCCAGCGCATAGTTCGCGATGTTGCGAGCCCACGGTTCGCATGAGCGTAGGATGGGGAATGCGTGACTGACAGCGGCTGTTACCTCCTCGGCTGCAGTGAAGCCGAACAGGCGCGGCTCGACAGCCAGAGCGCCGTTCTCGCGCCCGTGACACAAGCTCAATTGGACAGGCTCGGAATCAAGCCCGGCGAACGAGTCATCGATCTGGGGTGTGGCCCCGGTTATGTGTTGAGTCTCTTGGCCGAGCGCGTCGGTCCCGGCGGATCGGTGATCGGCCTTGAGCGCGACGCCCGTTTCGCCAGCCTGGCGCGCCGCTATGTCGCCGAGCGCGCTCTATCACAGGTCGAGGTCATCGAGGGGGACGCGTTCGACACCGGACAGCCCCGCGCGTCCTTCGATGGCGCCCATATGCGACTCGTTCTTGTCAACGTGCCGGACCCTCAGCGTATCGTGCGCGAAATGGCGTCGCTCGTCCGCCCCGGCGGCTGGGTCGCGAGCTTCGAGGCTGACCTGCTTTCGTTAAATTGCGACCCGCCCAGCGCCGAATGGATCCGTCTTCTCGACGCCTATAAAGCCTATTCGGACGCGCAAGGGATCGACCTTTGCATCGGTCGACGCACGCATTCGCTTTTCCGCGCGGCCGGCGTCACGGACATCCATGTCGAGGCGGTCGCCTATGTCTCCTCGGCGCGCAATCCGGGTCGCCTGATCCTGCTCGACTTCGTCAACAATGTTCGCGAGAAGATGATCGAGCAGGGCTTTATCGGACGGGCCGAGCTTGAGAGCGACGTCGCCGCCGTTGAGCGGCATCTGTCCGATCCCGATGTGCTGGTGACGTCACATCTTTTCTACCAGTTGTCGGGCCGCGTTCCGCGATAGGTTGAGTGGCGGAACCGGTTGGGACGCGCCTTCTCCGCGACCCCGCGTCGCCCACCATCGCCGCGACGGCGCAGCCCAGCAGGATGCCAATAATGCAGGGGCACGAGATTTCTCCCGCCAGCAATCGTTGAGGCTCGATTGGCAGGGCGTCTTTTCGAACCGACAGGGCTGAGAACCCCGCAGCCCAAAATCACGAATGATGGTGATGATGGTGGTGGTGATGGCGATAATGATGATGATGGACTTCACCAGCCGAGATCGCCGGTGAGGGGCTGACAGGCGCCGCCGTGTGATTCCCCGTCACCTTGTCCAATACGCCGGTTATTGCGTTGCCCGCTTCGGCGCCGACCCGATTCACGCCCGCGCCAAGAGCTGAAATCGGATCTTGGGCTTTCGCCGCCTGAGCCATGACAGCAGGGCCGAGCATTAGGCCGAATACCAACCCAATCTTCTTAAGGCGCATCATTCGAACCTCCTACCTCTGTTTGCGAAATGGACCTCATCAATAGTTCACTGCGGCTTTCGAGCCAACGTTTTTTCCGCGCTAGACGAGTTGACGGCCTCGCAGCTGAATGCAAGCGCGACTATGCCGATTGCATGGCAGGCCACTGAGAATCAACAAGGCGAATCGTCCAAGAACGGCTGCCCGCGCTCTGTGCAAGAGCCGGCCGAACAGGTCGACACGGCGCCCGGTAAAGATAAGCAAGCCTGCCTCCGGGCCCTGAAAAGCAGACTCAGGTCCCCGTCGGAAAGGTGTTACATGTGATTGCACCCACTCTAGGGAAACGAAGTCAGAACCGGAATGTTGACGTCATTGGGCCCGATCACTGGTTTGAGGCTTCCCACCGGCAATTCGCGGCCTTCCGGCAAGAAGATGATATTGGTGTCGTAGCCGCCGACCTGAAATGCCGAGGCGCCAAAGTTCTGGGGGCGGAATCTGCTGGCGAAGAACCAGTAGCCGCGACAGCCTTGCGGCTGCAATACTTCATGGATTTCTTCAAGCTGTTTGGCCGAACTGAATTCTAGGAAGATATTGGGCTTGTGTCGCGCGATGAGATTGCAAGCGCCGCGCAAAACTTGCGGCTCATGTCCTTCGGCGTCGACCTTGATGAAATCGACGCGACTGAGCGAAGCGAGTTCGGGATCTTTGTCCAACGCAACCATGGCGACCTTGTCGTTCCAAACCGAGCCGTTGAATCTCGCCTCTGTGCTGAACCCCGACAAGAGCGAAAACGCGCCATAGTTCCACGGGCGTTCGTAGTCGCTCGTTTCAATCTCAATCTCCCCGCATTGTTCGCCGACAGCGAGGTTTCGGGCGACGATGTTCAGCCGGTTGTTGAGAGCAATATTGCCGCACAGAATGTGAAAGATCGGCCGCTGCGGCTCGTAGGCATAAATTCGGCCGTGTTCGCAGATGATCGAAAGCGGTATGGCGTGCAGCCCCATGTTCGAGCCGACCTCGACGCAGATTCCGTTTGCCGGCAGCAGAGCGCGAAACAGGTCGACCTCGGCCTCCGCCCATTCGCCGTACATATCTACATTCTGGCTGATGAGATCGCCGCGCAGCAGGATAAAACGGTCCCAGCGGCAATCTTTCAGATATGTCTGCATCGACTCTTTCGCCCTGCTTGAAAGTTTCGCCGCTGCGTCGGCCCGAGACGACGCCCGTTAGCTTTAGCAGGTTGCTGAAAAACCTGTCGCGTGAAGGCAGGAGAAGTCGTCAGGCTTGATCTCTTGGCGCGGGTGACCGCCTCCGAGCGACGCGGCTCCGCCACGACATGGTCTCAGTGAGACGCGGCGGCCGATCGAGCGCCGCAGAGACGGGGCAAGCTCCGTCCGCTCGTTGATGGCAGGGAAAAAACTTGGCGCAGACTGGAAGGCCAAAATCATTTGTCGAAGTCATCGAGGGTGTCGGCGACGGAATCGAAGTCGAGCTTGAAGCGCATGATCCGCGCCCCGATCGCTAATGCCGTGGTCGCGTCCGGCGCTATGATGCTGTTGCTTCAGCTTCAGCGCTGAGGCTTCCTAATCGACGCTTGGGCGGCCAAAGATAAGCGAAGACGCCGACGCGCAAAGCGAGCGCGCTCGATCAAACGTGTTTCGCGAGACGAGCTGCCGCGCCAATCATAGCTCCAAGGAATGCGCCCACTGCAGTTCCGATCAAGCCGAAGAATGAGCCGATCACGGCGCCGACTGCTGCGCCGATCGCGGCGCCGGAAATGGCGGTAATCTCGCTCTCGCTGTGGGCGGCCATCGGTCATTCTCCCGGTTGTTTACAAGGGCGCAGTCGTCACGATCCCAGATCATAGGCAGGCGGTAATGGGAAGCAACGGTTCAAATGACGTTCGGGCGCTAAGCGTCGCCTGCGCCTGCCACGCTTGCCTCGGCGCGTTTCAGAGCTAATTGGTCGGCGTCGCTCTCATGGCGACCTTCTTCTGTCATCATTCCCTCGACTCCACGGTCGCGGCTCTTTTTTCAGCTTCACGCCGGCTGATCGGAGGACGATACTTTTCATCGCGCCAGCAGCGGCTATTCTGACAAATGCCTGCCTTCGGAGAGCCATTGCGATAGGTGGGCGCACTCCGTCCCTTGCCCGCGGCTTCGATGAGGGCTGCGGGCTTTTATGCGGATCAATTTGCTTGCAAGTTGGTCAGACGCGCCCGAGTCATCGTCCCAGCGCGTCTTTGGCCACCAAGGCGAAGTTACCCGGCTGGAGCTGACGCTGAGCCGAACCCACCGTCAGTGCGCCCGACGCCTTTGCTCGGGCGTGGCGGGGGCGGCAGATTGAGGTCAACCAGTCTCGTCGCCCCATGCCCAATGACGCCGTTCATCAGTCCGCAGGTTGCAAGTTGTCTGCTGAGGATTTGCCACTGCGTTGATCGACCAAGATTTCGTAATTTAGCTTCTGACCTTCCTTGAGGTCACGCATCCCCGCACGTTCGACTGCGCTGATATGGACGAATACGTCCGGACCGCCTGATTCCGGCTGAATAAAGCCGAAGCCTTTCTGGGCGTTAAACCATTTTACGGTTCCAGTTGGCATGCGATGTCCTTTCAAGAACAAGCATCGGCCTGCTGCGGGATTGCGACAGCGCGAAAATCGAAGTTCTGGATAGGAAGTCAGATGCCAACGCGCCCAAATGCCCGAAAGCAAGATCGTTCGGCCGAAATTCGATTGATCTCATATAACGGGAAGACAAGAGAAGCGAAACGCCCCACCGTGACCCCGAAAGCGGCGCTGGCATCGGTGCCCTGGCTTCGGGCGGCCTAGCCGGTCCGACGCTGGCCGCCGGGGCGGTTGGAGCCGCGGGGTCAGAACCTCGCCAAGATCACGCAATGCTCGGCTCAAGCGAAAAGCCAACGCGCGAGCCTCAGCCGTTGAACGCGGAGCCATAACTGCGGGAGCGTGGCGTTGACGGGCGCGTTCATGCCGGCTCCTTCGCGAGCCAGCGCTCGGCCTCGAACGCCTCGGCGAGCCGTTCCATTTCGCGGGCAACATCGTTCGCAATTTGCATAACGCCAGCGCCCTCGCGATCGCTCATAACGTCGCCGATCGTACAGACGAGTCCCCACATGCGGCGCGTCATGTTGGCGAGTTCGTCGTCGAACTGGCCGGGAGTGATCGGGTCGCCTTCGTCGGGATTGTAGAAAAGGCGCACCGCCTTCGCGATGGCCGCGGCGCGTTCGGTTTTGATGCAGTCGAAAACCCGCATTGTCAGGTCAGGATCAACGCCGGCCTCGCGAAGCGCTTCAATAAGAGCGCCCGAACGCTCGCGGGTCTCGTTTGTGATATCTTTTGCTCTTAGCCATGATGCGAACCTCTATCCTTCGCGTTGTGAGAGCAACAGGAGATCGCAAAGATTACTTCGGCTGGCAGAGTTTATTCGGCTTCAGAAATCGAGCGCTTCCACTACGGACCCAGGGACGCCAATTAGGCGGGCCGGGCGTGCGGTTGAGGAAGGTCATATGATAGCCGCTTCTCGAATCAGCGCGATCTACGCGGAGAGCGTCATGATCAAGAAGGCCTGGCGGCAATTGGAGCTTTGTTAGCGTCGGCAGTTCTAGGGGCGTGGTTTGTGCATTTCTTAGGCCCAGACGGAAAGCTTCCGACTTGTTTTGGCCACTCGCAAATGGAGATCCTGAAATGCGATATTCTCTTACACGCAGACTTCTTGCGGAATTTCTTGGGACTTTTTGGCTCGTCTTCGGCGGCTGTGGCAGCGCCGTGATTTCCGCCGGTTTTCCGCAACTCGGCATTGGGTTCCTCGGCGTGTCGCTGGCCTTCGGGCTCACCGTGCTGACGGGTGCTTACGCCTTCGGCCCCGTATCGGGCGGCCATTTCAATCCGGCAGTGACGCTCGGCGTCGCAACGGCTGGCCGCTTCCCGTGGAAGGAGGTCGTGCCTTTTTGGGTGGTGCAGCTTCTTGGTGCGACATTTGCGGCATTCGTGCTGCTCAAGATCGCTCAGGGCAATATCGATTTTTCGCTTGCCAACGGCTTCGCCGCTAACGGCTATGACGAACATTCGCCGAATGGCTACACATGGCAGTCCGGCCTTCTGGCCGAAATCGTGCTGACAGCCTTTTTCCTGCTTGTTATTCTTGGAACAACTGAAGGCCGCGCGCCGGTCGGCTTCGCGGCGATCGCCATCGGACTGGCGCTAACGCTGATCCATCTGGTCGACATCCCCATCACCAACGCTTCCGTGAACCCTGCGCGCTCGACGAGCCAGGCGCTCTTCGTTGGCGGATGGGCGCTCGAGCAGCTTTGGCTGTTCTGGGTTGCGCCGCTGCTTGGCGCCGTCATCGGGGGGCTCCTTCATCGCTTTACGCTTGCTGATGACTGACCGCGACGTGACGGCACGTTGCCTGTTTGGGACGAATTGACTGGAGCTGCGCTTTTTGGCCTGCTCTTAGTCAGGCATTGGGCCGCTGTGTTGACTGATACGCTCCGCCATCCGTCCGTCACGATGGCGCATCCCGGCGAGATGCTCGCGAAAATCACGATCCCCGCCACCGGCAAGAGCAAGGCGGAGGTCGCACGTCTGCTCGGCGTTTTACAGCAGACACTCTATGACATTCTGAAGCAGAAGCAGCCTGTCACGCCGGCCGTCGCCGTTCGTCTCGGCAGGCAGTTCGGCGACGGCCCCAACGTTTGGATCAGCATGCAGGCCGCTTATGACTTCTGGCGCGCCGAGCGCGAGATTGATGTAAGCGACATCCACACGATATAGCCGCGCTCGAAGCGGCCGGTGTCGAGTTCATCGAAGAGAACGGCGGCGGGCCGGGCGTGAGGCTTCGTAAGGGCGGCGCCAAGCGGCAATTATCGAACGTTGATCGTAGTCGACCTTGACGACAGCTTTCGGACGGCGGAACTTGGCAATTATATCAAGCCGGGGGAGGGTTCGCAGATGACAAGCCCAAACGATTGCTCTGATATTGCTGTTTTAAAAGAAATTCATGAATTGACGGGACGCATCAGCGACCAGCGCATTCAAACAATCCTGCGGTCGGTTATTGACGCGGTAGCCCTTAATCCACAGCCGCTGCCGCCTCGCGCCCACGAATTATTGCAGGCCGTGGTCGATGCGCTTAATCCACAGCCGTTGCCTCCCGCGCGTTAGGTTCAGGAAGATGCGACGCAAATGAGTGCTCGGCCTTCTCAGTTTCGCGGAGCGCAGAGCCCCATCAGAGATGGTCGGACTTTTTCCTGCGAGTGGCGGTGGTTTCAGCGATGGTGCCGACACCGCTCTCAGGAGCGGCGGCGCCTGATCGCTGGGATTGTTTGCATAAGTGATTGATTTCTTTGGTGCGCAAGAGGGATTCGAACCCCCGACCCCATCATTACGAATGTCAAGGTCGAGCATTTCTGCCAATTTCTGGCGGGTTCTTTCCTGTCTATAGTTATCGGTATTTCAGCGATTTGTGTTGCATTTTGATTTCTCGTGCTTACCCTGAATGCCATCGCGGTGGCGACACGGTGGCGACATGGCCAATGCCAGTCCTTAAGCTCTCCAAGAAATCCGTTGACGGGCTCGCGCCTCGCGATCGCGCCTTTATCGCCTTCGACGCCGATCTTGCCGGCTTCGGCGTCCGCGTCATGCCCTCCGGCGTCAAGTCATGGGTCGTCGAATATCGACCGAATGGAGGAGGGCGCAGCGTCTCTAAGCGGCGAGTGACGCTCGGCAAAACGACAGCGCTAACGCCCGATCAGGCGCGGCGAGCGGCCGCCGGCCTGCTCGCTCGCGTCCGGCTCGGAGCCGACCCAGCAGCGGAACGAGCTGAGCAGCGTGAGGCGCTCACCATTTCCGAGTTGATTGATGTCTTCGACGCCCAACACATCGGGACGATGTTGAAGCCGGGAACGGCTGTCAGTCATCGGGTCGCGACCGACGTCCTTCGAGGAGCCCATGGAAGTGTGAAAGCAGGCGCGCTAACGCGGGCCAAGATCGCTACCCTGCATGCGCAAATGGCGGATCGCCCCTACGCCGCCAATCGCGCCGTCGCAGTTTGGGCGAAGCTGTTCGCTTGGGCGGCTGAACGCGGACACGTTCCTGAGGGCCACAATCCGGCGAAAGGCCTTAAGAAATATCGAGAGCAGGGCAAAGAGCGCTTTCTCACGTCCGAGGAACTGGCACGCCTCGGGACAGTTCTCACGCTCGCTGAGACGCGGGGGCTTCCGTGGCATGTTGACGAGATAAAGCCCAATGCCAAGCACGCTCCGAAGGAATCGAACCGCCGCCGTATTCTCGATCCGTTCGCAGTCGCCGCGATCCGGCTCTTAATTCTTACCGGTGCGCGCCTGCGGGAAATCCTTCATGCGCAATGGTCGCAGGTCGACTTGGAGCGCGGGGTTATCTTCCTAAGCGACTCAAAAACCGGGAAAAAGCCAATTTACCTCTCGGCGGCGGCGCAGGCTGTTTTGGCGTCGCTGCCGCGCATCGAAGGCAACTCGCACATCATCGCGGGCGCCAAGGAAGGCGCGCCGCGGGCAGACCTCAAGAAGCCCTGGGCGGCCGTGAAGAGAACCGCCGGCCTTGAAGGCGTCCGGCTGCATGATCTCCGTCATTCGTTCGCGAGTTTCGGGGCGGGAGCGTCGCTTGGCCTGCCGATCATCGGGAAGCTGTTAGGCCATTCGCAGGCGGCGACAACCCACAGATATGCGCACCTCGACGCTGACCCGCTGCGCCGCGCGGTCGATACCATCGGCACGACGATCAGCGCAGCGATGGAGGGAAACAAGGGTGGCGACGTGGTGCCGGTCAGGAAGCTGGGCACAACCTCCACCTAACGCCACGCCTAAGTGGCTATCCGGTTGACAAGTGTCGAACGCGAAATTCTCTTTCCCCCGCTTTCTTACGATCCCCGTGGATTCGCCTAATGACAAAGCCGGCAAAGGGAAACGCCCGCAGAAAACGACGGCTTCCAAGATATTGGGCGTCAGTAACCACGCTCGGCCACGAATTTGCGCCGACCGAAAGCCAGTGGCGCCAAATGGAGGAAGCGCTTGGGTGTCTCCTTGGTGATAAGGATCGCGCAGAAATTCGCCGTCTCAGCCTTGAATATTTCGAAGCTGCTGAAACGGAACAAAACGCACCATTCGTTACTGATGTTCGAAAGTGCTTGGATAGTATTATCGACGCCGCCGGGCGACTCCGCTCGCTTCTCGTGAATCCACCGGGGAACGCCACCCAACGCGAGGCCGCCTTCCAAGCGCAAGCCGCTGCGTTCTACCAAATGCGAATAACCACGGATGGAAAGCATACTCGCGAGGACCTCATTGAGACCTTGGAAACGTTCGTCAATACTGCGATTGAGACCGACAAAGATCTCAAAGAGAGGGCGGCCTCTGGATGGGGCTATATTGAAGGAGACAGCTGGAAGACATTGATCATTCATCTTTGGGAATACGCCGAAAAGAGGGAGTGGAAGCCATCTGCATCGAAGGGCCGAGGAAAGTCCCACCATGGTCCACCATCAAGATTTGTGGCTTTTGTCGCCGCCGTTCAATGCGCATTTCCAACGGGACTACGACGCTACTCGCACAGTTTGGACGGCTTGGCCAAAGCCGTTTCGGCGGCGCGCTCTAGCGCCAAAAACAAGGAGGAGCGAAATTGGGAATGGCCAGACTGGTTAACTGACCCGGAGCTCCGAAAATAGATCGGTCGCTCCGACCGTAAACGCTGAGGCGCTCACGCACGCTTCAAATTAGGACTTTATCCGCTCGGCTGGGCGCACCTAATGTCCCGCCCGCCACTAGAAAATATGCGTAAATTTCTTGTCGTTCCGCGCGCTACCGCGCCGAGTGAGGAATGACACGATGCAGACTCCCCAATTTCTTCGGCGGAAAGCCGCCGGCGAATATCTCAAGTCCAAATATGGCTTCGGCTCCGAGAGGACGCTCGCGAAACTCGCCTGCCTAGGCGGCGGTCCGCTCTTTCGGAAAGCCGCGAACGCCGCAATTTATGCACCCGAAGACCTCGACGCCTGGGCGGTGGCGAAGATCGGCGCGCCACAGAAATCGACCTCCGACGCGGCGGAGGCGTGAATCGTGGCCCACACAGCAAAGAGCCCGCCGGCGGCGACCGGCGGGGCTCGGAATAGTGATCAGTCTGGCAAGGCGATCGCTTCCGAGATTGTCTCGCCGAAGCAAGACCTGCAAGCGTTGCTGCCGAGCCGCGCGACGCTCTCCCGCAGATGGCCAGGGCTGCGCGTCAATCGCCTGACATGGCGCTGGGTCGATGACGCGTCGCGCGCGAGGGGCGAGGACATTCAATCGCTGCTCGCCTTCCTCAGTGAGGGGGGCAGCACCCAATGAACGCGCCCATTCGCCCGCCCACCTTCGCAGCCGCGCAGCCGACTGAAGCGCAGTTGATCGCCTGCGACGCGATTGTCGAGTTTGCATCAATCATGTGCGCCGAGTCCGCCGCATTGCTCGCGGCGGCTGCGGCCGCAGATGTGCCCGCCATCGAAGCGTGCTTGTGGACCTCTCGCCGCACGCTGACAGCCACAATCAAGTCCTGGCGTGAGTCCGTTCCGCCACTCCATCGGGACGGAGCCGAATGACGCGCGCTCATCACATCCCGCCAGCCGACTTCGCGTCCTGGCCGCGCGCGAAGCGCGACGAATGGTTTGCTACGGTAAACCAGGAAATCTCGGCAATCGGGCGCACGCCGGCGCGCAATGGCAACGGCGCCGCGCCAATACGCGTAGCAGCGCCGGAGCCGGAGGCGACCGACGCGCCGGGGCCGGAGGCGACCGACGCGCCAATACCGCTGTTCCCTGCATTACCCAAGGCCGAGCGCTTTCCGATCGAGGCGCTTGGCCCCGCTCTATCCCGCGCCGCCGCTGCGATCTCGCGCAAGGTTCAAGTTCCCGAGGCAATCGCAGCACAATCCGTATTGGCCGCCGCGGCGCTCGCCGCGCAGGCGCATGCGGACGTAATGCTGCCCTACGGGCAGACGCGGCCGTTGTCGCTGTTCTTCGTGACGGTGGCCGCTTCCGGCGACAGGAAATCTACTGCCGACAATGAAGCCCTATGGCCAATCCGCAAACGCGAGAAGAAGTTAAAGGAGGAGCACGAGCGCGCACACCGCGAGTGGAAGATCGCTTGTGCGGCATGGAACGCCGAGAAAAGGAAGATCGAAGCGGACAAGAAATTGGACCTCGATCAGCGGCGGAAGTCGCTCGCCGCAATCGGACCCGAGCCCGAGCCGCCGCTCTATCCGTTCCTCACGGCCCCGGAGCCGACGATCGAGGGGCTCGTGAAGGCGTGGATCTCGGCGCCGGCGTCGCTGGGCGTTTTCAGCGCCGAGGGCGGCATGTTCATCGGCGGACACGGAATGTCCCAGGACAACCGACTGCGCTCCGCCGCCGGTTACAGCGAAATGTGGGACGGCAAGCCAATCAAGCGGCTTCGCTCTCTCGATGGCGTGACCATCCTCCACGGGCGGCGACTCGCAATGCATTTGATGGTGCAGCATGATGCGGCGGCGCAATTCCTCGCCGATCCGCTCTTGCGCGACCAGGGCCTTCTGTCTCGCGTGCTGGTTGCCGCGCCGGAGAGCATTGCGGGCACGCGCCTCTATCGCGACGCCTCGCCAGAGGACGACGCCGCCATTCGCGCATATGGCGCTCGCATTCTCTCTATCCTTGAAGCGCCGTGGCCACTGGCCAATAGCCGCAAAAATGAGCTTGAGCCGCGTGCGCTCACGATGGCTGCCGACGCCGCCGACGCATGGCGCGCCTTTTACAATCACATCGAAAGGCAATGCGGCCCCGGCAATGATCTTCATCCAGTGCAGGACTTCGCGGCCAAGATCGCGGAGCATGCGGCGCGCATCGCTGGCGTTCTGACGATCGTCGACGACTGCGGGGCGGCAGAGATCGGCGTCGAGACGATGCACTCCGCTCTGAAGTTGGCGGACTGGTATGTGAACGAGGCCGTCCGCCTTCAAAGCGCGGCCCGCACCGATCCTCGCCTTGTGCGCGCGCAGATGCTTCTCGATTGGCTTCGGTCGAGGGATCGGGATGAGATCAGCTTCCGCGAGATCGGTAAGCTGGCCCCGCCGCCGTTCAGGACCAAAGCCGGGGCCGATGAGGCGATCGGCATTCTGAAATCTCATGGGTGGCTTGAGGAGACATCCGCTAGGCCCCGCAAGTTCCGGCTGATCAGGGAGGCGTGAGGGCGATGGCTTATCAGCGCTTCAAACTTCCAGAATTGAGTTCCGGCCTTGCGGCAGTTGCGGCAGTTCACCCCGAAAACCGCCAAACTGCCGCAAACGCCGCAAGCGCCGCAAGGGGTGAACCGGAAATCGAAATTCCAGCGCCGATTTCTCTCGAAGACCGTCGGGCCTCGGTTGAGAAGATTTACGAGCGCATGGCCGCCGAGCGCGAACGCCGTTGGCGCTGGTGGGAACAGCCCGTCGAAGGCTGGCGCGAGGGCACGCTGACGCTCCGCAACATCGCCCGTGACGAAACGGTCGTTGTCGACTTCAACAAATGGAAGGCTGGCCGATGACCCGCCGCCGTCTCCCTAACCGCCGCGCGCATGAAGCGGTCGCCTTCAGCTTTCGCGGCATTGAATATGTCGCCGGCGTCGGTCGCTTCGAAGATGGCTCTCTCGCTGAAGTCTTTATCGACTGTGCGAAGGGATCAAGCCCGGCTGCCGCTGACGCACGCGACGCCGCAGTCACCTTGTCGATCGCCCTGCAATATAGCGTGCGGCCTGAGGCCATCCGCGCCGCCGTCACCCGCGAGAGCGATGGCTCGGCCAGCGGCATCGTCGGCGCCGTGCTCGATATTCTCGAACAGGAGCGGTCGCGATGAGCATCATCGGAGTCGACATTGGCGTGCATGGCGCGCTCGCGCTTCTCTCGCCGGATGGCGAATTGCTCGAAGTGGCCGATATGCCGATCCTGCGCGACGGGCCGAAGGGCCGGCCTGCCGTGAACGGCCCTTTGCTCGCCGATCTCGTTTATCGTTGGCATACTGGACACGCCTTTATCGAGCTCGTCGGCCCTCGCCCAGGTGAAGGCGCAGTAGGCGCATTTTCCTTCGGCCGCTCGCGCGGGCTTGTAGAAGGCGTTCTAGCCGCGTGTGGCGTTCCGGCTACCCTCTACCGCCCGCTTCAGGGAAACGCATTGTGGGCTTTCCTGCGGTCCGCAACGGCACAAAAGACACGGCAAGATCGGAGGCGATCAGCCGCTGGCCCGCAAAAGCCGCATTCTTCGCCCGCGTGAATCGCGCGGAGGCTGCGCTGATCGCCTCCGCCGGACGGATAAAATTGGTGGGCAATGCCTAACAAGCCGCATACGTCTGCCCTAACGACGCCGCGCTCGCAGCGCGTGATCTGGAAAGCTGTTCTTCGATTGTTGCTCGTAGTTCGCGAGGGCTTGGCCGAACGCGCGCGGGAATTTCTCGACAAGCCAAGGACTTTCGAATGCACGCCAACGACCATCAGATTGATTTTCTCAGCAGCCGACTTGTTCGGGGCGTTTATGATGCTCGAAACCGCTATTTTCACCACATGGAATTGGCTTGATCTATGTTCTGCCAAAGGCCAGGATTCGCAGGACAAGCCCGAGGAGCGGAAAGTGGCGCCACTTCCTAATGTCCGGCAGGAAGCCTTTGCTCAAGCAGTCGCGGCGGGCAAATCGGCGTCAGCGGCTTACGCCGCTGCCTATGGTCGCTCCGCCGATACGACAAGCCGGGTAAACGGCAAGCGGCTGCTAACAAATGCTAACGTCCGCGCCCGTATCGGCCAAATTCGCGATGAAGCCTCGGGGAGCGCTCATCCCACCCTACAAAAGATCTTCAAAACGTTGGAAGAAGCTGCGTTGGAAGACATCAGCTCCGGCTCTTTGCGATCCGCCTGCAAGAAAGCCGAGCAATATTCAAAAATGGCCCTCAGGCTGTCCCGGCTCACTCACTGACGCGGCCCGCGCCAAGTCGAGAAATTCGACCAGGGGCCAACTTTTGGTGACTTGAACCTGGCCGTGCGGTCGCCAAGAAAAAGTTGTATTGCTTAACCGTGGGATTTTCTCGAAATCTCCAACGTATTGCGACAGAGGGTTGTGGTAGGGACCTTCTCGGGAATTAGTTGCAACTTCGGTTAAACCCGGATTCATAGCCGCTGAGCAGTCAGCTATGAACTGAGGGCTGATCGTCAATGGTCGCGTCGAACGTAGCCGACATAAAAGCAGCTTGTCATAATGGCGTAGATTGCTTCATCCGGATCTACTTGATCGGACATGATCGACGCCGATCCATCTTCACAGCCGCTGCAGTCAAAAATCAGGTAGCCGTCAGATTCTCGATCGGTGGCGAACGGGGTGAAGATGTAGTCGCAAGCCGTCTTGCCCAAGCTCTGGTCCAGCAGACGCGCCGCGGTGGCGGCCAGTCCGGCGGTATCATCGTCAAGCTGAGTGACGATCGCAGCCCAATTTCGCGTATGCGTTCCGGGAGCCGACGTGTCGCCGCAAACTCGGTTACTCGTCCTATCAACGAGAACAAGGCGCTTCATCGAGCGCGTCTCCAGAAATCCCCGCCACCAGAAAATTAGCCCTTGAGGCGACCGAGCGCCAGCTCAAATTTCACGGGATCAGCGGCTCCGTTTGTGTCATAATCGTCGCCGCCCAACACGTTACGATTGGCAGGATAATCAGGGGACGACATGGCGCAAAAGAACCTGGCCGACTACATGCAAGAACAACTTGCAGGCGCTCGCCGGAATCTGGCGTTGTCCGCAATCGACTTCTCGATCCCCGACGAAAAAATCCTCGAACTCCGAGAGTCGGTTCGTCGTGAAGCCGCAGACGTTCAACGCCTCAAAAAGAAAAAGGGCTTTCTGGGGTTCTTGGGGCTCTGATCGTAGCAGCGACGAGCGCCGCGGGCCGCCGCGTCTTCCCCGGATGCAGGCAGCCCGCCCCTCCGACGATCGCCGATCTTCGCGCCGAGGGCGTCGCGGGGGATTGGGTTTGATGCAAGCAGGTCGGGGGCGCTCGCACAGTTCGTCCGGCGCGGGCTCGTCAATCGGCTGTCGGGCGCAGGCGCCAGGACAGTCACGCAGACGATCGCCAGGGCGTTGACGGCGGACGCGAAGCGCTGATGGCCCGCCGCTCCCGCGGAGGAAATGACGCCGGCGCACGAAAAAGCCCGGTCGTCGCCGGCCGGGCTGGAGTTTTGCGGTTGAAAGGATCGTCGCCTGTTGGCAGGCGACAGGCCGAACCGTAAGCGCGCCGAGCGATGCGGGCAACCGCGGCCGGCCGCTACAGTTAATGCTATGCTAACGCTATGTGCGGTCGAAACCCGAGCCAGACCCAATTGGCTTTTCAGTTTTTTTGGATCGGCGAAGTGGCGAAGGACGAGAGGGGCGCATTGCCGGGGATGGGGTAAGCGCAGGGGTAAAGGGTGGGGTAAACCGTTTACCCCACCTTGGCGCGATAACGTTCTGATCCGACGCAAGTTCTTCCGCGATCCCGCGCCCGACCCAATAGGCTTTTCATCTCTTATTGGGGCAACGGCCACCGCAGCGATCCGTCGACGCCGCGCCATGCTGCGGTCAGTGGATCGGCGACGCGAAGATCGTCACGCGAGGCGAAGAGGAAGAGAGAGGAGCCGGGCGCGCCCGGAGGCTGAATGGATCGCAGCGCCTCGATCATCGACCGGATGCGACTGTCGTCGCTTGTGACGAACAAGACGCGAAAGAACTTCCAGCCGAATCTTCGCTCGAAGAGTGGGAGTGATTGGCCGAAAGATAGGAGCGAAGTTTGCGCTCGATGCTGGTCTGGGAAAAGTCCGCCCGGGTGATCGGCATGGTGCCCCGGTCGATCTCGACGAAGAAGTTTCGCTGCGCGCCCTTCTTCGATTCGATGGCGAAGGCGATGTCCGGGACTAGTCCGATCTCGTGGCGCGCTCCTTGATGCGAAACGGTGACTCCAAACGCAAACGGATTGCCCCTATACAAGCCGGCGGCCGCCAGCGACTTGGAAACAATGTCCTCGGCGTTGGCGTAGTGGTAGCCGGAACGCTCGGCCGAAAGTTGCGCGGCGACTTCGAAGTCAGCAATCTCCAATTGGTGCTCGATGAAGGGTCGGCCGGCCTCCAAATTCTTGCGGCCCCAGTCGATCCCCGACAGGCCGATTTCTCCACGCTCGCGCAATAACTGCGCTCCCCGATCGGCGAGGGCATAGACCATCGGGGGCGGAGCCCTTTGTCGGATAGTAGTCGAGTTGGGCGCGGGGACGGTCGACATACCCTGCATGATAGAGGTGGCAAAGCCGATCGTTCGTTCGGTCGAGCGATCTCCCCACGAGCGCCGCGACGTGCGTCGACCGCAAGAAGCGGTGTCGCGCGATGTGTCGGATGATCTCGATGTCGTCTTCGGTCACCCGGAAGGCTGGCGCATCAGAGGCTCGCCGGAATCGCGGTCGGCGGCGTGCGCTTGCGTCTGACGCATGGTCGCCCATGCTTTCATTCTAGCAATCTCGAAGGCGATGATCGGCGACGTATGTTGCGTAGCGAATAGCAATGTCGAGCTATGTCGTGCGCCGGCGCGGTCGGGCGGGCTATGTCGGGCTACAGCGTGGCGTGCCGAGCTTTGGCGGGGGCATGGCCGACTACTTGGGGACGGTGGCGTTGCAAATCCCGGCCTGGAACGTTCGTAAACGAGAAATGCAGGCTTCCGCCGCTTCTTGTTTTGTAGCACGTTGACTCGTGGGGGGCCTTTTGGTGTAAGTTTTTCAGATGGGGAAGCGATCTCCCCACGAGGCGACATGCCCAAGAATCGCGTCCAGCTTTTCAAAGCAAGGGACGCTGCATGTCCTTATATGCCTCAATCTTTCCTCGCGAACGCGCCCGGCGGAGATGGTTCTTCGAGAGCCTGATCCTTGCCGCCTGCCGCGCCGCCAGAAATTTCTCGGCCGGTGCCTCATCGCCATTCCGGGCGATTGCCTTGTCGAACTTCCGATCGCAAATCCCGCTTCGTCACGCACGCTGAGAAGGAGGAATTCCCATGACCCGCGCGACCTTCCTAAATAATGCGATACCCATGTTCATCCTGCTCGCCTCTTGCGGCGCCTCGCCAGCGTTGGCACAAGCTCCCGAATCCTTGAAAGGAACGGCCTACGTCACCTCCTGGTTTGGCGGCGTCGTCACGGCGATCGACCTCGCCGCGGGCTTGGCGGGACGAGCAATCCCCGTAGGCGTCCACAACCACAACGTCGCGCTTCGCCCCGATCAAAAGCAGGCATGGGTGACCAACAACAGCACCGGAACCGTGTCGATCATCGACACGCAATCGAATAGCGTCGTCAAAACCGTTTCGACAGGGAAAGGGCCGCGCCATACCTATTTCAGCCCGGACGGCCGTGAGGCTTACGTCACTAATGAATTCGACGATCACGTGGCGATCTTCGACGCGCAGGCGGCGGCTTCAATGGGCGTCGTCAAAGTCGGATCGATGCCCCATTTCGCCCTCGTCTCGGGCGATAAACTGTTCGTGTCGAATTACGGCGGCGGCGACGTGAGCGTCCTCTCGCGTTCGACGCGCAAGACATTGGCCACGGTCCCGGTCGGGGCGGGTCCCTTGGGCGCGGGCGCGACTAAGGACGGCAAGCGCATCTATGTCGCATGCCACAATGCCAACCATGTCGCCGTCATTGATGGCCAAACCCACAAACGCCTTACCGACATAGCCACGGACGCCGGTCCCGTTCAGGTCACGGTCGCCCCAAATCAATCATACGCTTATGTCGCAAATGACGGCGCTGGCACGGTGCAGAAGATCGATCTCGCGGCGAACCGGATCGTCAAAACAATTTCGATCGCGCCGGATGCCGGTAGTCATGGCGTCGGCTTCGCGGGGGACGGACGCTGGCTCTTGATTACCA
Organism: Methylocystis sp.; assembly: GCF_021731785.1. Classification (GTDB taxonomy): domain Bacteria; phylum Pseudomonadota; class Alphaproteobacteria; order Rhizobiales; family Beijerinckiaceae; genus Methylocystis. Next base: position 3,008 of record NZ_JAKFWS010000037.1, on the reverse strand, counting down.
ACACCGGCGCCAACAGCGTCTCGATCATCGATACGGAGACGGACGAAGTGATCAAGACGATCCCCGTGCCCAAGGCGCCGGAAGGGATCGCTGTGAAACGATGAGCAGCGGCTTCATGAAGGAGGCATCCCACGCGCGCATATCGTCCGCTCTTGATCGACGCGGCTAATGAGCCGATGCGCCACTCTTGTCGTCACCACCCGGGCGGTAGATGATGATCTATTCTTGGCGAGACGTTATTGACACTCGTGGGTAAGTTTGATGTAACCTCGCCGCATGGGGAAGCGATCTCCCCTCGAGGCGACATGCCCAAGAATCGCGTCCGGTTTTTCACCAAGGGCGCATCATGTCGTCAATCAACGCAATCTCTCCCGATAAACTTGCTCGCCTCATCGGCGTCCCTCATTGCCCTGCGCTCATCGACGCGCGGACCGACGAGGAGTGGGGAAGCGATCCGCGCTTCATTCCTAGCGCGCTGCGGCGCGCTCACGCCTCTGTCGCTGAATGGGCCAGCGAATTTGCCGGCCGTGCGGTCGTCGTCATCGACCAGAACGGCCAAAATCTCGGCGAAGGCGTGGCCGCCTGGCTGCGGCAAGCCGGCGCTGACTCGGCCGATGTGCTCATCGGGGGACATGTCGGCTGGGCGCAATCGGATGGGCCGCTGGTTCCGGCGGCGAATCTGCCCCCGCGCGATGCAATGGGGCGCACCGTATGGGTTACCCGTTCGCGCCCAAAGGTCGATCGCATCGCCTGTCCCTGGCTGATCCGACGCTTCGTCGATCCGACGGCAGTGTTTCTGTTCGTCGCTCCGGCCGAAGTGCAAGGTGTTGCAGAGCGCTTTTCGGCCGAGCCTTTCGACGTTGAAGGCGCATTTTGGAGCCACAGAGGCGAGCGCTGCACTTTCGACACGATGCTGGAGGAATGGGGATTGGAAATGGGGGCCTTGCAAAGGCTCGCCGTCATCGTGCGTGGCGCGGATACGGCGCGGCTCGATCTCGCTCCCGAAGCCGCAGGTCTGCTTGCGGCTTCGCTGGGCTTGTCGCGCATGTATCCGGACGATCTCGAACAGGTCGAAGCGGGCACGGCGCTCTACGATGCCTTTTATCGGTGGTGCCGCGACGCGACGGACGAGCCGCACAACTGGCCGGCAACCAAACCGGGAAAAGCGCCATGAACGCGCCGGCGACATTCAACACTCTAGGTCATGGCGTCTCCATGCGCGAGGCGTTCAGCGTTTGGGCGCGCATCGCTTTGCTGAGCTTCGGCGGCCCCGCCGGCCAAATCGCGCTGATGCACAGGGTCCTCGTCGAGGAAAAGCGCTGGCTGTCCGAAAGTCGCTTTTTGCACGCGCTCAACTACTGCATGTTGCTGCCTGGCCCAGAGGCCCAGCAACTCGCCACCTATGTCGGCTGGCTGATGCACGGAACACGCGGCGGCGTTATGGCGGGAGGGCTATTCATCCTGCCCGGCGTGGCGGCGATTATGGCGTTGAGCATCGTCTATGCGCTGTTGGGCAAGGTCGGCTTCGTCGCGGCAGCATTCTTTGGCCTGAAAGCCGCCGTGCTCGCTATTGTCGTCCAGGCGGTTTTCCGAGTGGGAAAGCGGGCGCTGAAGAACCGCGTGATGCAGGGCATCGCCGCCGCCGCCTTCGTCGCAATCTTCTTCTTTGATGTCTCCTTTCCGCTCATCGTCTTCGCTGCCGGCGTGATCGGCTACTTTGGGGGGAAAGCGAAGCTCTCTGAATTCGCGGGCGGCGGACATGGCGGCGCGAAGACTTCTGATAGCGACAGCTTGCTCGGCAACGAACTTCCTGGCCATGCCAAGTCTTCGATCGCGAGCACGCTGAAGGTTGCGGCGATCTGGCTCGTTCTCTGGCTCGCGCCTGTCGCCGCCTTGCTCATGTCATTTGGGCCAGCGAACGTCTTCAGCCAGATCGCGGTCTTCTTTAGCAAAATGGCCATGGTCACGTTTGGCGGCGCTTATGCGGTTCTCGCCTATGTCGCGCAGCAGGCGGTCGACAATTTCCACTGGCTGCAATCGCGCGAAATGCTCGACGGCCTCGGCATGGCGGAGACCACGCCCGGTCCCTTGATCATGGTGTTGCAGTTCGTCGGGTTCCTCGCGGCCTATCGCCAGTCCGGCGTCTTGCCGCCGATCGTGGCCGGGACGCTTGGTGGCTTGCTCGCGACATGGGTCACGTTCACGCCGTGTTTCTTATGGATATTTCTCGGCGCGCCCTTCGTTGAAAGACTGCGCGGAAACAAAGCGCTCGCTGGGGCGCTCGCGGCCATCACGGCGGCGGTTGTCGGCGTCATCCTCAATCTTGCGGTGTGGTTTGCGATCCACACGTTGTTTAGCGAGGTCGTCGCCCTACACGGCTTTGGCTTGTCGGTCGAGGCGCCTGTGCTGCGAAGCGTCGATCCTTGGGCGCTCCTTCTGACGATCGGCGCGGCGCTCGCTATCTTCCGTTTCGACATGGGCATATTGCGAACGCTCGCGCTCTGTTCTGCGGCCGGCGTTATGCTTTACCTCCTCGGCGCGTCGCCAGCTTCCGCATCGGCGTCATGGGCCGCGACAGTTGAGGAGGCGACGCAAGCCCCCTCAGATGAAACACTCGGAGAGATGCGCGAATGCGGAACGGCGCATACAGATTAGCGAGAACCAGGAGGCTGAACATGACACATGATCTTGATCGCAGAAACTTCATCGGCACCGCCGCAACGGCAGGGGCGCTCCTTGCAGCGAAGAGCGCGCGCGCGGAAGACACAGCGGCGGCTCCGAAGAAGAGCGCGGCTCACGTCACCAAGCCGATGCCCTTCGACCCTAAGACCATCAAAGGCATGTCCGAAAAAATTCTCGTCTCGCACTACGATAACAATTACGTCGGCGCCGTGAAGCGGCTGAACGCCATCGCCGAGCAACTGGCAAATCTCGATTTTGACAAGGCGCCGGGATTCCAGATCAACGGCTTGAAGCGCGAAGAGCTGATCGCGACCAATTCAATGATC
>NZ_JAKFWS010000107.1 GCF_021731785.1 Methylocystis sp. | reverse complement strand
GGGCGGCGGAGGCTGCTGCGCCGTGAAGGTGGTCAGCGGTCCAAGCTCCTGCTCGATCAGGCTCATCGGGCTGAAGACGAAGGAGCTGCCATCGTCGGGTCCGCCCCAGAGAATGCCGTGCAGGCTCGCCTGGCTGGCGGTCGGCAGAATGGAGAAAACCGGCGAGCCGCTGTCGCCATTGTCCGTCAGCTTATTCGTCCCGCTCACCCGGCCGACGCGGCTCTGGCACAGCAGTCTGATGTCCGTGTCCGCGACATTGACGTCGATGCAGGTCGCGCGCACGTCGCCGAAGGCCCAGCCTGTCGTTCGCCCGACCTTGTTGAGCCGCATCCCCACCACGGAGTCCGGCGTCTCGCTGACGATCCGGAAGACGCTCGGAAAGCCATTGATCGTCAGCGAACCGACATTGTTGGTCGTTCGGGCGATTTCGAAACGCCCGCGGTCGATTCGGTAGTCGGCATAGGCGCTGTCGCTGAAGCGGCATTTCCTTCCCGAGGGGCATACGCCGCCGGTGAAATATGGCGGGTCTCTGTCCTCGTCGCCGATCTTATTGCCGGAAAACAGCGGATCGTTCGGCTGATGGAAATCGTCGTCATTGCTGACGCCGCGGTTCTTGGTGCAATGAGAATTGGTGACGAAGCCGTCGCGGCCATTGCGCACGACGTTGAATCCCAGCGTGCAGAGCTTGTAGGCGAAAACGCCGGTGTCGATTTCGATCTGGACGCCGCCGGGAACCGGCCGGCTCTTGTCGCGCAACGAGGCGTGAAAGCGGATCGGCTGCGTCTCTTCGATGATCAGCGCTTCAAACGGAACGCCGAGCGATTTCGCCAGGGCTTCAAATCTTTGGCGCGACGGATCGCCGACGACGCCGATGGTCACGCGATTGCGGCGTTCGTCGAGATCGACGAAGACGATCTCCTGGCCGTCAAGCGCCGGGCTGAAGCTTTTCTTCCATTTGGCGAGTTCGACGACGTCGTAGTCGCCTTTGATGATGTTCGGTTCTTGAGCGCGGCCTTTGGCAGCGGCGTTTTGCGTCAGGAACTCCGCGCCGAGCACGCTGGCGATCGCCGACGTGACCTGCGACCGCGCGGCTTTCATCGCCTCCGCGCCGCGCAGTTCGACGGCGTTTTTCATGTAGACCTGCAGCACCCCCTTATCGTCGAAATACATGCCCCCAAACCCAGGCGCCTGCTCGCCAATTTTCACAAGCTTGTCGTCGAAGGTTGCGAGGGGCTCGACGGGCGGCGCTGCGGGCGATTGGCTCTGTTGCGCCGAGGCGGCGGTCGCGATCGTCAGGGCGATCGCCACGATAGATTTCAGCAATAATTTAAGGCCCATTGCGCCCTCCATGAAATCATGTGCGGCGTGCGAGCGTGTATCGCTCGCGTTCGCCGTCAAATGGCGCCAAATATGGACGTCCCTGCCAGCGTAGGACGTACGCGCCAGCATCGCGTCGTTTATTCGAATGAGAAACTAGAGCGCCGTGCCGGACTCGGCCACTGGCGTCCACAGCACCTGCTCGATGCGCTCGGCCCCGGTCGCGAGCATCACCAACCGGTCGAAGCCGAGCGCGACGCCGCAGGCCTGCGGCATTTCAGCGAGCGCCGCCAGAAAATCCTCATCGATCGGATAGGTCTCGCCATAGATGCGGCGCTTCTCCTGCATCTGCGTCTCGAAGCGCCGGCGCTGCTCCGCCGCGTCAGGCAGTTCGGCGAAGCCATTGGCGAGCTCCACGCCGCAAACATAGAGTTCGAAGCGATCGGCGAAGCGCGGATCGTCGGCGTTGGCGCGTGCGAGCGCCGCCTCGCTTATCGGATAATCCGTCAGGATCGTCGGCCGCTCGCGGCCGAGCATAGGCTCGATCTTTTCGGCCATGATCTTGCTGAACAGATCCGACCAGCTGTCGTCGTCGACGACCCTTATGCCGTCGCGCGCCGCGGCGCGCGCGAGCCCGTCGCGGTCGTTCAGCAACGCTTCGAGATCGATGCTGGCGTGAGTCGCGAAGGCGTCGCAGACGCTGATGATCTCCGGCTCCCCGAACGGATCGCAGACGCGCTCCCGCCAGCTGAAATCGCTCGCGCCGGCCGCCCGGGCGGCGCTCGCCAGCAGTCCGGCGCAATCCTCCATCAGCCGCAGCGTCGGCTCCCCCGCCCGATACCATTCCAGCAGGGTGAATTCCGGATGGTGCAGGGCCGAGCGCTCGCGATTGCGGAAGACGTGGGCGAGCGTGAAAATCCGCTCTTCGCCGGCCGCCAGCAGCTTCTTGCAGGAGAATTCCGGCGAGGTGTGGAGGTAGAGCCGGCTGCGCTCGCCCGAGGCGCCGATCAGCTCGGTGGCGAAGGCGGAGAGATGCGTCTCATTGCCGCCCGAAAGCTGAAGCGCCGCCGTCTCGACCTCGGCGAAACCCTCCGCGGACAGGAAGCGCCGCACTGCCGCGGCAATCGCCGCGCGCACCTTGAGAAAAGGCCTGCGGCCGGCATAGGCGTCCTTTGCCCACCAGGGCGGCGCGCGCGTCATAAGCTCTCCCGCGGGACCGCGCCCCGGATTGCCGGCGCGCCCGAAATATGGTCTTACCGCCGTTCATAAACCAGGCCGGCCATAAGGGATACCGACGTGAAAGTCATCGCCAGTTCAATTCGCAAAGGCAATATCATCGAGAGAGATGACGGGCAGCTTTATGTCGTCCTGACCGCCGAGAGTTTCTTCCCGGGCAAAGGCACGCCGACGACGCAGATCGACATGCGCCGCCTCTCAGACGGCGTCAAAACTTCGGACCGCTACAAAACGACCGAACAGGTCGAGCGCGCCTTCGTCGAAGACCAGGATTTCAGCTATCTCTACAATGACGGTGACGGCTATCACTTCATGAACCAGGCGAGCTATGAGCAGATCATCGTGCCCACCGATGTGATCGGCGATCAGGCGCAGTGGCTGCAGGAGGGCATGGTCTGCATCCTGTCGATGTTCAACGGCGTCGCCGTTGGCATTCAACTGCCGCCGCGCGTGACGCTGGAGATCGTCGAGACAGAGCCGGCGATGAAAGGCCAGACCGCTTCCTCATCTTATAAGCCGGCCAAGCTCGCAAATGGCGCGCGGGTCATGGTCCCGCCGCATATTCAGCCGGGCACGCGCGTGGTGATCCAGACCGAAGACGGCGCCTATGTCGAGCGCGCCAAGGATTGAAGAAGCCAGAGTTCCCCTCTCCCGCTCGCGGGAGAGGGTGGCCCGGCGAAGCCGGGTCGGGTGAGGGGGGAGCATAAAAGCCCTCATCCGTCGCGCTTCGCGCGACACCTTCTCCCGCAAGCGGGAGAAGGAGAAACGCCCTCTACTTCAAAAAAGCGCGCAGCCTCTTCTCCGTCGCCGCCGCATCTTTCAATTCGCATTCCCAGATCGTGAGCGCGCGCCAGCCCTGTGCTGCGAGTTTTTCGCGATGCGCGGCGTCGCGCGCGACATTCCTGGCGATCTTGTTGCGCCAATAATCGGCGTTCGCTTTCGGCATGCGCGCGCCGCGCGCGCATTCATGCCCGTGCCAAAAGCAGCCATGAACGAAGATTGTGAGCTTGCGGCCGATGAAGGCGATGTCGGGATTGCCGGGAACGTCCTTGCGGTGCAGCCGATAGCCCGGCGCGAACGTTCTCAACATCGCCCGCACGGCGATTTCAGGCGCTGTATCGCGCCCTTTCACCGCACGCATGATGGCGGAGCGCTGGGCGGGATCCTCCCCGACGTGTCGTATTTTTCGCTTTTGCTCGCGTGATGTCATTCCCGACGCCCGCTTGCGGGCGATCGGGAATCCACGAGTCGCCGCCCGCACTTATCTCGATTCCCGATCAGGCCTTCGGCCTGTCGGGAATGACAATCGCATCATGCCGCGCTGCGAAGCGGCATTGCGCCGATCAACGACTCCAGCAGATGCGCCGCAATATGCCGCACGACCGGAACGACGACGCCATCCCCTGTTAGATGGTAGGCTTCATTGTAATTCCGAGGCAAAACATAGTCTTCGGGCAGTCCCATCAGCCGCGCGGTCTCGCGCGCCGACATCAGCCGCGAGCGAACTTTGCCCTTATCGACCATCAGCACATATTGCCGACTCGAGCCGCCGGCCGGCGTGCGCAGGCAACCGGCGACATTATCGAAGCGCGCTTCGGCGCGCTGGATTTTTGCGCCGTTCTGATAGCGCGTGCGGCGATAGAGCGTTCCCGCCATCTTGCGCCCGGCGCGCTTCGCCTCGACGATTTTCGCGAGATTGACGTCGCTCATCATGGCAATCAGGGCGTTTGTCTCGCGAGGCTTGTGCCACTCGACATCGTGCGGCGCGTCTTGGATGACGTCTATCAGCGAGTTATTGCGCGGCGGCGGCGCCGGCAAATTCCACCATAACCAATTGCCGCGGAGCGCTCGCGGCAGACAGTCGTGCGCAGCGACAAGCGCGCGTGTGTGGAACGTCCGGTCATTGCGAGCGAAGCGAAGCGATCCGGGGCCGTGGGACGATTTATGGATTGCTTCGTCGCTGCGCTCCTCGCAATGACGGATGGCGAGCGACGAGGGAACCGCCACATCTTCGCGCGCGGCGATGATGAACAGTCGCGGGCGCGATTGCGGAACGAACAGCGCCGCGTCGATGACCAGCGCGCCAAACCTGTAGCGCTCTTTCGCCAGCGCCTCGCAGATTTTGGTAAAATCCCTGCCGCCATGCGAGGTCAGCGCGCCGCAGACATTTTCGAGAACGATGAGCGCCGGCGCACGCCCCTCCTGGCGCAGCGCCTTCATCAGATCCCAGAAGGGCCAGAACGTCCCGGACCTTTCGCCCTTCAATCCGGCGCCGGCGCCGGCGAGAGAGAGATCCTGACAGGGGAAGGACGCCCAGACGAGATCGGCGCGGCCCGGCAATCGCGCTGTGGATAACTCTCGTACGTCGCCAACGTGAAGCTCATCACCGCCCCAGTTTGCCCGGTAGCTTTCGGCTTTCTTGCGGTCGAAATCATTGGCGAAGAGGCAGCGCCAGCTCTCTCCAAGCCCGCCGCGGGCCATGCCGCCGCCGGCGAAGAATTCGTAATAGGCGGGTTTGCGGCTCATGGCGGGTTCTCGCACGGCGCTTTGAGAATCAACAGCCTGGACGCCTTTCTTAAAGCGAAAGCGACGATTCTGTCACAAATTTTTTGTGTTTCTGTGATGGAAAACACCGATCTGCCGGCTGGAAAGGCGCAGCAACGACTTCGCGCGCGCGACGCGAGGCGCGACTGTCCGGCAAGAGAGGGAGCGACTCATGAAAAAATTTCTGCTTCTCACTGCGCTGCTTTTTTCGCCCACGATCGCCTGGGCGGGAGATGAGGCGTTCGACTGCAATAAGAAGTTCGACGGCGAAGTCGAATGCAAGGTCAAGAAGGACAAGGTCGCGGTCAAAGCGGTGTCAATCGACGGCGGCGAATGCGCCGCGCCGGCCGACTCCAAGGTTTACGGCAAGGTCATGAAGAAGGACGAAAAGTTCAAGCTGCCTGGCGCGCATGACTGCCTTTACGTCAGCGGATTCACGATCACGACGACCGACGGCAAGACGCAGAAGTTTTACGCCTTCTAAGGCGATCGGCCAGGTCGCGCGCTACGTCGCGACGACCATGACGTGAACCGTGGGCTTCTTGCCCCAGACGGATGAGACGGCGCCGCGCACCGCGCGCTCGATCGCCGTTGAAACGGCGTCGGCGTCGCGGCGTCGCGGGCGCGACAGCCCCTCGAACGCCGCGAACAGCGCCTCGTCGATCACTTCACCCATCTCCTCGCCGAATTTGCCGCGCTTCGGCACGCCGGCGAAGACGACATCGGGATCGCCGACGAGTTCGCCCTTGCGATCGACGGCGAGCGCGATGGAGATGACTCCGGCGAAAGAGAGCCGCACGCGGTCACGCACGGCGCCGTCATCTTCGGTAAGAACGACGTCGCCGTCCTTCATGAGACGCCCATGCGGCGCCTCGCCGATCACGCCCGGCGCGCCGGGCGCTAGCCGCACGATGTCGCCATTGCGCGCCGAGACGACCTGCGACGCGCCATGCGCTTTCGCAAAAACCGCATGTTCGGTCAGATGATGCGCCTCGCCATGGGCGGGCACGGCGATCTGCGGCCTGATCCATTCGTACATTTGCGCCACTTCGCCGCGGCGCGGGTGGCCTGAGCAATGCACGAGGTGGTCGTGGTCGGTGATGACCTCGACGCCGAGATCGCAAAGATTGTTGATGATGCGAAAAACGTCTCGCGCATTTCCCGGAATGACGCGCGACGAGAAGATCACCCTGTCTCCAGCGACGAGCTTGATCGCCGGATGATCGTTCATCGCCGCCCGCGCCATGGCGGCGCGGACCTCGCCCTGGCTGCCGGTGGCGATGACCACCGTCTTGTCGCGCGGCAAAGTCTGCAACAATTCCGGCGCGTGAAATCCGGGCAAGCCGTCGAGATAGCCGCAGTCGCGCGCCACCTGAATGGAACGGTCCATCGCCCGCCCGGCGACGACGACCGTGCGTCCGCAGGCCTGCGCGGCTTCGGCGATGCCGCGCAGCCGCGCGACATTGGAGGCGAATGTCGTCACCAGCACGCGGCCCGGCGCTTCGGCGATCAGCGTGCGCAGCGTGCGCGCGACGTCGGCTTCCGAGAAACTGTCGCCCTCGCGCAGAATGTTGGTCGAGTCGCAGATGAGTGCGGCGACGCCCTCATCGCCGAGCGCGCGTAGCCGCGCCTCGTCGATGCGCGTTCCAACGCCGGGCTGCGGATCGATCTTCCAGTCGCCGGTATGAACCAGCAGGCCGAGCGGCGTGCGGATCGCGAGCGCGTTGGCTTCCGGAATCGAATGCGCGACGGCGACATATTCGACCTCGAACGGATCGAGATCGAGCTTTGCGCCGGCATGCGTCAGGGAGATGTCGATCTTTGGCGCGCCAGGCTCGTTCAGTCTTCGCACTTCCAGGAGGCCCGCCGCAAAGGGCGTGGCGAAGACCTTGCATTTGAGCCGCGGCCACAAGGTCGCGAGCCCGCCGATATGGTCCTCATGCGCATGTGTGATGCAAATTCCGACAAGATCGCGCGCGATCTTCTCGACGAAGGCGATATCGGGAAAGACAAGGTCGACGCCCGGCGCCTCCGGCCCGGGAAAGCCGAGGCCGCAATCGACCATCAGCCATTTGCGCGCTTTCGGCGGGCCGAAGCCATAGAGCGCCATGTTCATGCCGATTTCGCCCAAGCCGCCAAGCGGCAGGAAGACGAGGTCGGTTTCGGGCGTCGTCATGCGACGCCTCCCGCCGCGGTCTGCCGGGGCCCGAGCGACACATCCCCCGCCTCGACTGCTCGCGCGCCGTTGTGCGTCGTCAGCACCAGCCGGCCGATCGCGTCGATCGTCTCGAAGCGCCCCTCGACGGTTTCGCGTGGAAGCTCGACACGAATATGAGCGCCGAGATAGGCGGCGTCCTTGAGCCAAGCGTCGCGAATAAGGGCGAAACCGTCGCCGCCGCGCCAGAGATCGAGCGTTTCGACGAACGCATCGGAAAGACGAGCGAAGAGCGTGGCGGAGTCAGGCGCGCTCGGCCCGATTGACGCCAGCGTGCGCGCTTCAAAGGGCAGATCAAGCGGCGCCTCAGCGCAATTGACGCCGATGCCGATGATCGCGACTGCGGCGACCGGCGCACGCGCGTCGCCGGTCGGCGCGCTGACGTTCTCGAGCAAAATTCCGCCGAGCTTGGCGCCGTCGAGCAGCAGATCATTCGGCCATTTCAGCGCGAAGCGGCCGGCTCCCCCTGTCGCCGCGCGCAAGGCGGAGAGCGCCGCGACGCCCGCCACAAAGCCGAGCTGCGGCGCGACCGCGGCCTCGGCGAAATCGCGGAGGATAAGGCTCGCATGAAGATTGCCCGGCGGCGAAATCCATTGGCGTCCGAGACGACCACGGCCGCCGGTTTGTCGCGCAGCGACGACCCATAGAGGCCCGCGTTCCCCCATCTCGATCAGGCGGCGCGCTTCGTCATTGGTCGAGTCGACGCTCTCCAGCGCGAGGAGGCGCACGCCGCAGGCACGCGCCAATGATCCCAACTCCACGCGCGAACTTCCTCCCTAGAAGAGCGATTTGGCCGCCGCCGCCGCCGCATCCATGACCGGCGTGGGATAGACCCAAAATCCAAGCAGCGCCAGCGTCGAGACCGCGAGCACGGCGCGAACCGCCATCGGCGCGCGATCGAAGGCCGGCGCCGGCTCGTCGAAATACATCACCTTGACGACGCGCAGATAATAGTAAGCCGCGACCGCGCTTGCCAGAACGCCGATCACCGCAAGGCTGAAGAGGCCGGCGTCGACCGCGGCGAGGAGCACGTAATATTTGGCGAAAAAGCCCGCAAGCGGCGGAACGCCGGCAAGCGAGAACATCAACATCGCCAGGAAGAAAGCCATCCAGCCGTTGGTGCGCGACAGGCCGGCGAGATCGGCGACATTCTCCACATATCTGCCCTGGACGCGCATCGCGAGAATGGCGGCGAAAGTCCCGAGAGTCATGATGAGATAGATCGTCAGATAGATCGCGACGCCGCGCACGCCCGCCTCATCGGCGGCGGCGAGGCCAATCAGCGCGAAGCCCATATGGCCGATCGAGGAATAGGCCATCAGCCGTTTGATGTTCTCCTGGCCGATCGCCGCGAAAGAGCCGAGCAGCATCGACGCGATGGAGATGAAGACGACGATCTGGCGCCACTGATCCTTCGCGCTCGGGAAGGCGGTGAAGACGAGGCGCAGGGTGATCGCCACCGCCGCCATTTTGGCGGCTGACGCGAAAAAGGCGGTCACCGGCGTCGGCGCGCCCTGATAAACGTCGGGCGTCCACATGTGGAACGGCGCCGCCGACATTTTGAAGGCCAGCGCGGCCAGAACGAAAACCAGCCCGAAGATCACGCCGATCGGCGCCGAGGTCGAAACGACCGCGGCGATGCCGGAGAAAGAGATCGTTCCGGCGAAACCATAGAGTAACGACGCGCCATACAGCATCATGCCGGAAGAGAGCGCGCCGAGCACGAAATATTTGAGGCCCGCCTCCGACGATTTGCCGTCGTCGCGCGCAAAGGCGGCCATGACGTAGAGCGCCAGCGACATCAGCTCAAGGCCGAGATAGAGCGCGATGAGATTGTCCGCCGAAATCAGCAGCAACATGCCGAGCGTCGAGAGAATGATCAGCACCGGATATTCGAATTTTTCGAGCCCGTTGCGCTGCAGCCAGTCGACGGACAGCAAGATCGACACGATCGCGCCGATGAGGGTCAGCGCCTTCATGAAGCGCGAAAAGCCATCGTCGACATAGGCGCCGTCGAAGACGCTGGCGCCGGGCGTGCTCGACAGCGCGATCGTGACCAGCGCGAGACCAAGAATGCCGACCGCCATTTCGTCGACGAGGCCGAAACCGCGCTCGCCGCGCCAGGCGCCAATCAGGATGAGAACCATCACGCCGACGGCGAGAATCGTCTCGGGAAGAAAATGATGCGCGAGTTGAACGAAGAAGGGCATCGTCAGCGATCCGTCATTGGCCAGCGGCCGCGAGCTTAACCGCGTCGATGAGCGCCGTATGGGTCTGGATGAGATTGTCGACCGACGCCTGCGTCGCGTTGAGAATGGCCTGCGGCTGCACGCCATAGTAGATCGTGATCAGCACGAGCGGCGCGAAGATCGCGATCTCGCGCGGCGTCAGATCGGTGATCGTCATCAGGCTCGGCTTCTCCAAGGCGCCGAAAATCACGCGGCGATAGAGATAGAGCGCATAAGCCGCGGAAAAGATCACGCCGCTCGTTGCGATCAGAGCGACCCAGCTGCTCGCCTGGAAGGCGCCGGCGAGCGACAGGAATTCGCCGATGAAGCCCGTCGTCCCAGGCAGGCCGACATTGGCCATGGTGAACAGCATGAAGACGAAGGCATAGATCGGCATGCGGTTGACGAGGCCGCCATAGGCCGCGATCTCGCGCGTATGCATGCGGTCATAGATCACGCCAACGCAAAGGAACAGCGCGCCGGAGACGAAGCCGTGGCTGATCATCTGGAAGATCGCGCCCTGCATGCCTTGAGCGTTCAACGTGAAGAGCCCCATCGTGACATAGCCCATATGCGCGACGGACGAATAGGCGATGAGCTTCTTGATGTCTTCCTGAACGAGCGCGACGAGCGAGGTGTAAACGATCGCGATCACCGAAAGCGCGTAGATGAGCGGCGCGAAGTGGGTCGAAGCGTCCGGAAACATCGGCAGCGAGAAACGGATGAAGCCGTAGCCGCCCATCTTCAGGAGAATCGCTGCAAGGATGACCGAGCCCGCCGTGGGCGCCTCGACGTGGGCGTCGGGCAGCCAGGTGTGCACCGGCCACATCGGCATTTTCACCGCGAATGACGCGAAGAAGGCGAGCCACAGCCAGGTCTGCATCTCCTTGGGGAAGTCGGTGTTCAGCAGCACGGTGATGTCGGTCGTGCCAGCCTTCCCATACATGGCGAGGATCGCGACCAACATGAGGAGCGAGCCGACGAGCGTATAGAGAAAGAATTTGAAGCTCGCATAGACGCGCCGCTTGCCGCCCCAGATGCCGATGATGAGGAACATCGGGATGAGGCCGCCCTCGAAGAAAAGGTAGAACAGCACGAGATCGAGCGCGCAGAAGACGCCGATCATCAGCGTCTCAAGCACCAGGAAGGCGATCATATATTCCTTGACGCGCTTCTGAACCGAGTCCCATGAGGCAAGAATGGCGAAGGGCATCAGAAAGGTGGTCAGCAGAACGAAGGGCATCGAAAAGCCGTCGACGCCCATCTTGTAGACGAGGCCGGAGCCGAGCCAGTTTTTCTGCTCGACGAATTGAAACGCCGCGCTCGTTTGATCGAATCCCGACCAGATGAAAAGCGACAGAGCGAAGGTGGTAAGCGTGGTCGCGAGCGTCGCCCAGCGGATATTGCGCAGGCTCGCGTCATCGTCGCCCTTCTGAGTGAGCAGGAAGGCGACGCCGACCAGCGGCAGGAAAATGACGCCGGAGAGAATGCCGAAACCGAACATCAGCGCAATCCTCCGGCGATGAAGTAAGTGGCGACCGCCGCGACGCCGATGAGCATGGCGAATGCGTAATGATAGAGGTAGCCAGTCTCCAGACGCACCGCGAAGCGCGCCCCGTCGGCGACCCGCGCGGCGACGCCGTCAGGCCCGAGGCCGTCGATGATCGCGCCGTCGCCGCCCTTCCAAAACAGCCTGCCGAGAGCGAAGGCCGGCCGCACGAACAGGAAGTCGTAGAGTTCGTCAAAATACCATTTGTTGAGCAGGAACTGGTAAAGACGCGGGAAGGTCCGCGCCAGCGCCTGCGCGGTTCCGGGCTTCAGCACATAGACATAGAGCGCGATCAGGAAGCCCAGGACCATCATCGCGGTCGGCGCATAGGCGGCCCAGGCCGGAATCGCATGCATCTCATGCAAGACCTCATTGTGCGCGCCGGTAAAGATCGCGCCTTTCCAGAATTCCGTATAGGCGTGTCCGACGAAATCAGGTTCGAAGACATAGCCCGCGCCGAGCGCGCCGACGGCGAGAACCGCCAGCGGAATGAGCATCGCCAGCGGCGATTCATGCGGCGCATGATGGCCGTGATCATCGTGGCCGTGATTATGCGCGTCCGCCGCCGCCGGTTCGTCTTCCGCATGACTCTCGGCGACCGGATGCGCATGGCGATGGCCAAAGAAGGTCATGAACACCAGACGCCATGAATAATAAGAGGTCAGTCCCGCCGCGACGACGGTCGAGACGAAGCCGATCATCGCCGTCGTGCGGTGTTCGCCGACCGCGAAGGCCGCCTCGATGATGGCGTCCTTGGAGAAATAGCCCGCCGTAAAGGGAAAGCCGGTCAGCGCCAGCGTGCCGATGGTCATCATCGCGAAGGTGAAGGGTATGTCCTTGCGCAGGCCGCCCATGTTGCGCATGTCCTGCTCATGGTGCATCGCATGGATGACCGATCCCGCGCCGAGAAACAGCAGCGCCTTGAAGAAGGCGTGGGTGAAGAGATGGAAGATGCCGAGCGAATAGGCCCCGACCCCTTCCGCGACGAACATGTAGCCGAGCTGCGAACAGGTCGAATAGGCGATCACGCGCTTGATGTCGTTTTGAACGAGACCGACGGTCGCGGCGAAAAAGGCGGTCGCCGCGCCGATGATGGTGACGAAGGCGAGCGCCGCCGGCGCATATTCGAAGATTGGCGACAGACGCGCGACCATGAACACGCCCGCCGTCACCATGGTCGCGGCATGGATGAGCGCCGAGACCGGCGTCGGGCCCTCCATCGCGTCCGGCAGCCATGTATGCAGGAAGAATTGCGCGGATTTGCCCATGGCGCCAATGAACAGAAGGAAGGCCGCGAGCGTCAGCGCGTCGACGTTCAGCCCGAAGGCGTGAATCTTCTCGCCTTCGAGGCCCGGCACGGCGGCGAAGACCTCGTCGAAGGTGAGCGACTTGGTCAGTTGAAAAACGAGGAAAATGCCGAGCGCGAAGCCGAAGTCGCCGACGCGGTTGACGACGAAGGCCTTGATCGCCGCGGCGTTGGCGGAAGGCTTTTGATACCAGAAGCCGATGAGCAGATAAGAGGCGAGGCCGACGCCCTCCCAGCCGAAGAACATCTGCACGAGATTGTTGGCCGTCACCAGCATCAGCATCGCGAAGGTGAACAGCGATAGATAGGCGAAGAAGCGCGGACGATCCGGATCCTCGTGCATGTAGCCGACCGAATAGAGATGCACGAGGCTCGACACCGTATTGACGACGACGAGCATCACCGCCGTCAGCGTATCGACCTGCAGCGCCCAGTCGACCTTGAGCGCGCCGACCGTCATCCAATTGCCGAGGATCGGCGCGTAGCCGTGATTGTGGCCGAGCGCGACATCGAAGAAGACGATCCACGACAGGACGGCGCAGACCATCAAGAGGCTCGTCGTGACGAATTCGGAGGCGCGCGCCCCGATCCAGCGGCCGAATGCGCCAGCGATCAGAAAGCCGACGAGCGGAAGAAAGACGATGGCGTAAATCATCTTAAGGTCAGCCCTTCAAGGAATTGATGTCTTCGACCGAGATCGTGCCGCGGTTGCGATAGAAGGCGACGAGGATCGCGAGGCCGATCGCCGCCTCGGCCGCCGCCACGGTGAGCACGAAGAGCGCGAACACCTGACCGGTGAGATCGGACAACGACTGCGAGAAGGCGACGAAGTTGAGATTGACCGAAAGAAGAATCAGCTCGATCGACATGAGGATGACGATGATGTTCTTGCGGTTGAGGATAATGCCGGCGACGCCGAGCGTGAACAGGATCGCCGCGACGACGAGGTAATGCGTAAGGCCGATGGTCAGCATGGATGTCCTCGTTAGACGCCGGTACGGAACGGCACCTTCTTGATCTCGATCACATTCTCGCGCGTTCGCGCGTTCTGCTCCGCGATTTTCTGGCGCTTGACGCTGGGCTTGTGATGCAGGGTCAGCACGATCGCGCCGATCATCGCGGTGAGCAGCACCAGCGCCGAGGCCTGAAAGAAGATCACATATTTCGTGTAAAGGATCTGGCCGAGCGCCGCGGTATTGCTCATTTGCGGAATGATCGGATTGGCGACGGCGTCAGGCGCCGACGGCGCCGAGCTCCAGCCGATCGCCACCATGCCCAGTTCCGCGAGCACCACGACGCCGACCGCGACGCCGATCGGAAGATATTTGATGAAGCCCTGCTTCAGTTGGGCGAAGTCGACGTCGAGCATCATGACGACGAACAGGAACAGCACCGCGACCGCGCCGACATAGACGACGATGAGGATCATCGCCAGGAATTCCGCGCCGGCGAGCAGGAACAGTCCCGCGCCATTGCAGAAGGCGAGGATGAGAAACAGCACCGAATGCACCGGATTGCGCGCGAAGATCACGACGCCGGCCGAGGCGATCATGCTCGTCGCGAAGAGGTAGAAAAATACGGCCTGCACGTTCGTCGTCCTTACTGCGCCGATGCGGCGTGTTCGTTCGTGTCGCTTCGAATTACCTGTACTGCGAGTCCATCGCGATGTTACGCGCGATCTCGCGTTCCCAGCGGTCGCCGTTCTCGAGCAGACGCTCCTTGGTGTAGTATAGCTCCTCGCGCGTCTCGACCGAGAATTCCGCATTGGGCCCCTCGACGATCGCGTCGACCGGGCAGGCTTCCTGGCAGTAGCCGCAATAGATGCATTTCACCATGTCGATGTCGTAGCGCGTCGTGCGGCGGGTGCCGTCGTTGCGGCGCGGTCCGGCTTCGATGGTGATGGCCTGCGCCGGACAGATCGCCTCGCAGAGCTTGCAGGCGATGCAGCGCTCCTCGCCATTGGGATAGCGGCGCAGCGCATGCTCGCCGCGGTAGCGCGGCGATTGCGGATTCTTCTCATGCGGATAGTTGATCGTCGCCTTCGGCTTGAAGAAGTAGCGCATCGACAAAAGGAATGCGCCGACGAATTCGGTGAGGAAGAGCGACTTGGCGGCTTGATCGAGTTTCATGACGGCCTCAACTGCCTGCCGGTCCCGCCGGCCAGAACTGCAGCACGGCGGCGACGATGACGACCATGGCGAGGGAGATCGGCAGGAAGACTTTCCAGCCCAGACGCATCAGCTGATCGTAGCGATAGCGCGGCACGAAAGCCTTCACCATGGCGAAGAAGAAGAAGAAGAAGCTCACCTTCAGCGTGAACCAGATCACGCCCGGCACATAGGTGAATGGCGCGATGCTGATCGGCGGCAGCCAGCCGCCAAAGAACAGGATCGTCAGCAGCGCGCACATGGTGACGATCGCCACATATTCGGCGAGCATGAACAAGACGTAAGGCGTCGCCGAATATTCGATCATAAATCCGGCGACGAGTTCCGACTCCGCCTCGACGAGATCGAACGGCGGACGGTTGGTCTCGGCGAGCGCCGAGACGAAGAAGATGACGAACATCGGGAAAAGGCGCAGCCAATACCAGCCGGCCATGCCGTAGGACGTATCCTGCGCGGCGACGATGTCGGTCAGATTGAGCGACCCGGCGCAAAGCAGCACCGTGATGATCACGAAGCCGATCGAGACTTCGTAAGAGACCATCTGCGCCGCCGAGCGCAGCGCCGAGAGGAACGGATATTTCGAGTTCGACGCCCAGCCGCCCATGATGACGCCGTAAACGCCAAGCGAGGACAGCGCGAAAATGTAGAGAATGCCGACATTGATGTCGCCGACCGCCCAACCGTCGGCGACCGGGATGACGGCCCAAGCGGCGATCGACAGCGTCGCCATGATGAACGGCGCGAACAGGAAGACGCCCTTATTGGCGACGTCCGGAATCACCGGCTCCTTGAGCGCGAATTTGATGAAGTCCGCGAAGCTCTGCAGAAGTCCCCAGGGGCCGACGACATTCGGTCCGCGCCGCAGCTGCACCGCCGCCCAGATCTTGCGGTCGGCGAGGATGACGTAAGCCACATAGATAAGCAGCGCGACCGCGAGCAGAACGCTCTTCACGAGCGCGAGAAGCAGCGGATATGCGATGAAAAAATCCGAAATGGCGCTGACCCAACCCTCGCTCACGTCCAAAGCTCCTATTCCGCCGCTTGCGCGAGCCGGCCCTGAGCCAGCGCCGAACATTCCGCCATGACCGCCGACGCGCGGGCGATCGGATTTGTGAAGTAGAAATTCTCAATCGCCGGCGCGAACGGGTCCTTCATCGCAACCGCCGGATGACTGGCGAGCGCGATGATCTGCGCGGCTTCGCCCGGCGCGATCTCATCCACTTGCGCGAAGTGGGGATGGGCCTCGACGAGCCGACGACGCAGCGCCGCGAGCGAATCGAAGGGCAGCGGATTGCCGAGCGCGCCCGACAGCGCGCGCAACACCGCCCAATCCTCGCGCGCTTCTCCAGGCGGAAACACGACGCGGAAAGCGCGCTGCACGCGCCCTTCGGTATTGACGTAAAGGCCGGACTTTTCCGTATAGGCGGCACCGGGCAGGATCACGTCGGCGCGATGCGCGCCGCGGTCGCCATGCGTCCCGATATACGCCACGAAGGCGCCGGGTTCGATCGCGAGTTCGTCGGCGCCGAGGTTGAAGATAAGGTCAAGCGCGCCGGCCTTCGCCATCGCGCCCGCATCCAATCCGCCCGCGCCCGGCGTGAAGCCGAGATCGAGCGCGCCCACGCGAGCCGCCGCCGTATGCAGAACCGAAAATCCGTTCCAGCCGTCGCTGAGGCCGCCGAGGTTTTGCGCCGACTGGGCGGCGAGCGTGAGCGCCGCCTCTCCGTCCTCGCGCGCGAGCGCGCCCTGTCCAATGATGACGAGAAGCTTCTCGACAGGTTTCGCGGAACGGAGGAATTGCAAAAGCGAATCGGGGCCGGCGCCGAGATAGTCGTAGCCATAGGTGAGATCGGCGCGCTCGCCAACCAGCGAAATCTTGAAATCGCCTCTCAGCCAGCGCTTACGGATGCGCGCATTGAGGACGGGCGATTCCTTGCGCGGATTGGCGCCGATGATGAGGGCCGCGCCCGCCTGTTCTATGCCGGCGATGGTCGCATTGAAGAGATAAGAGGCGCGGCCGAATTTCGGACCGAGCTTGGCGCCGTCCTGACGGCAATCGAGATTCGGCGTTCCAAGCTGCTCGGCGAGAAGCCTCAGCGCAAAGGTCTCTTCGATCGCGGCGAGATCGCCAACCAGCGCGCCGATGCGCGACGCGGGCGTCGCCTTCGTTTTGGCGGCGACGGCGGCAAGAGCCTCCTGCCAGGAAGCCGGGCGCAATCGGCCATTCTCTCGGATATAGGGGCGATCAAGTCGCTGCGTCTTGAGGCCGTCGACGATCTGGCGCGTCTTGTCGGAAATCCACTCCTCATTCACGAGGTCGTTGATGCGCGGCAGAATGCGCATCACTTCGCGGCCGCGCGAGTCGACGCGGATCGCCGCGCCAAGCGCGTCCATCACGTCGATCGTCTCGGTCTTCTGATATTCCCACGGGCGGCCGCGGAAGCTTTGCGGCTTGGGCAGCAGCGCGCCAACCGGACAAAGATCGGCGACATTGCCCTGCAGCTCCGAGCTCATCGCGCTTTCGAGATAGGTGGTGATCTCCATATCTTCGCCGCGGCCGATCGCGCCCATGTCGCCTGTGCCGGCGACCTCCGCGGTGAAGCGGACGCAACGCGTGCAATGGATGCAGCGGTTCATCTCGGTCTTGACCAACACGCCGATATATTTGTCCTCGACCGCGCGCTTGTTTTCGCGATAGCGCGAGCTGTCGACGCCAAAGACCAGCGCCTGATCCTGCAGATCGCATTCGCCGCCCTGATCGCAGATCGGGCAATCGAGCGGATGGTTGATGAGCAGGAACTCCATCACGCCTTCGCGCGCCTTTTTCACCATCGGCGATTTGGTGAGGACTTCCGGCGGCGCGCCATTGGGGCCAGGGCGAAGATCCTTGACCGACATGGCGCAGGAGGCCTGGGGCTTGGGCGGCCCGCCCTTCACCTCGACGAGGCACATGCGGCAATTGCCGGCGATCGACAGGCGTTCGTGATAGCAAAAGCGCGGAATCTCGACGCCGGCCTGCTCGCAGGCCTGCAGCAGCGTGAACTCTCCCGGCACGTCCACTTCGACGCCATCGACGAGAATCTTAGTCACTTCGCTCTCTCCGAAGTCTCGATGGGTTCGATCATCACTCGGCCGCCACGCGGATTGGATCGGGATGCGGATTGGCCGCATATTGATCGATGCGCTGTTCAATCACGTCGCGGAAATGCGTGATCAGTCCCTGGATCGGCCATGCCGCGGCGTCGCCAAGCGCGCAGATCGTGTGGCCTTCGATCTGCTTCGAGACGTCGAACAGCATGTCGATCTCTTTCTTGTGTGCGCGTCCTTCGACCATGCGCTGCACGACGCGCCACATCCAGCCGGTTCCCTCACGGCAGGGTGTGCACTGGCCGCAGCTTTCGTGCTTGTAGAAGTAGGCAAGACGGGCGATGGCGCGAATAATGTCGGTGGACTTGTCCATGACGATCACCGCCGCGGTGCCGAGGCCCGATTTAAGCGCCACGAGACTGTCGAAGTCCATCGGGCAATCGACGATTTCATGCGATGGCACGCAGCGCACCGATGAACCGCCCGGAATGACGGCGAGCAGATTGTCCCAGCCGCCGCGCACGCCGCCGCAATGGGTCTCGATCAATTCGCGGAAAGAGATCGACATGGCCTCTTCGACGTTGCACGGCCGATTGACGTGGCCGGAAATCGAAAAAAGCTTGGTGCCGGTGTTGTTGGGCCTGCCGATGCCGGCGAACCAGGCGGCGCCGCGGCGCAGGATGGTCGGCGCGACGGCGATCGACTCGACATTATTGACCGTCGTCGGGCAGCCATAGAGACCGACATTGGCGGGGAACGGCGGCTTCAAGCGGGGCATGCCCTTCTTGCCCTCGAGGCTTTCGAGCAGCGCGGTTTCCTCGCCGCAGATATAGGCGCCGGCGCCGTGATGGACGTAAAGATCGAAAGGATAACCGTGGATGTTGTCCTTGCCGATCAGCCGCGCTTCATAGGCTTCGTCGACGGCTTTCTGGAGCGCGATGCGCTCGGCGATGAACTCGCCACGAATGTAGATATAACAGGCATGCGCGCCCATGGCGTAGCTCGCGACAAGCGCGCCTTCGACCAGCGTATGCGGATCGTTGCGCATGATCTCGCGATCTTTGCAGGTGCCGGGCTCCGACTCGTCGGCGTTGATGACGAGATAATGCGGACGCTTCGGATCGATTTCCTTCGGCATGAAGGACCATTTGAGGCCGGTCGAAAAACCGGCGCCGCCGCGCCCGCGCAGACCTGAGGCCTTGATCTCATTGATGATCGAGTCGCGACCCTTGTCGAGCAGCGCCTTGGTTTTGTCCCACTGGCCACGCTTTCGCGCGCCGGCAAGCGAGCGGTCGCCCAAGCCATAAAGATTGGTGAAAATTCGATCTGCGTCGGAAAGCATGGTTTCTCCTCTTCCCTCCGCCTATTTCGCGCCGTCGCCGTAAAACGACGTGAGACTCGTGAGCTTGCCGACCGGCTCCGAAGAGACGCGCCCAATCTGCGAGCCAGTCTTCACAGGACGGCCCGCAGCGAGATTGTCGAGAAGCTTCTCGAAATTCTCGGCCGTCAGATCCTCGTAATAGTCGTCGTTGATCTGCACCATCGGCGCGTTGCAGCAGGCGCCGAGGCACTCGACTTCAAGCCAGGAAAACAGCCCGTCGTCGGTCACGCGGCGCTGAGGGCCGACGCGGCGCTGCAGCACGTCGATAATTTCATCCGAGCCGGCGAGCAGGCAGGGCGTCGTGCCGCAAAGCTGGATGAAATATTTGCCGACCGGCGCCAGATTGAACATCGAATAGAAGGTCGCGATTTCGAGCACGCGAATCTTCGCCATGCCGAGCGCCTGCGCGACATTTTCGATCGCCGCCTGCGACAGCCAATTGTCATGCTGCTTTTGCGCCTGCCACAGCGCCGGCACGACCATGGACGCCTGTCGGCCGTCAGGGTATTTGGCGATCTGCTCGTCGAGCCACGCCTTGTTTTCGGGCGTGAATTCGAAGCTCTCGGTTTGTTCTTCGGCGAGACGACGGACGGACATTAGCGATCGACCTCCCCGAAGACGATATCGAGCGAACCCAGAATCGCCGAGACGTCAGCGAGCATGTGGTTCTTGCAGAGAAAATCCATGGCGGACAGATGGGCGAAGCCCGGCGCGCGAATCTTGCAGCGATAGGGCTTGTCGCCGCCATCCGACACGAGATAGACGCCAAATTCGCCCTTGGGCGCCTCAACCGCGGCGTAGACTTCGCCTTGCGGCACGTGAAAGCCTTCGGTGAACAGTTTGAAGTGATGGATGAGCGCCTCCATCGAGCGCTTCATCTCGCCGCGCGACGGCGGCGTGATCTTATGATTGGGCGTCATCACCGGGCCGCGGTTTTCGGCGCGCATCAGCTTCTCGACGCATTGCTTCATGATCGACGTCGACTGCCGCATTTCCTCCATGCGGATCACGGCGCGGTCATAGCAATCGCCATGCTTGCCGACCGGAATGTCGAATTCCATTTCCTCGTAGCATTCATAGGGCTGCGCCTTGCGCAAATCCCAAGCGGCGCCCGAGCCGCGCACCATCACTCCCGAGAAGCCCCATTTCCAGGCGTCCTCAAGCGAGATGACGCCAATGTCGACATTGCGCTGCTTGAAGATACGGTTGCCGATGAAGAGTTCGTCGAGATCCTCGACGACTTTCAAGAATGGATCGCAAAAGGCGCCGATGTCCTCGACGAGCTGGTCGGGCAGGTCGCGCGCGACGCCGCCGGGCCGGAAATAATTGGCGTGCATGCGCGCGCCCGAGGCGCGCTCATAGAACACCATCAGCTTTTCGCGCTCCTCATAGCCCCACAGCGGCGGCGTAAGCGCGCCAACGTCCATCGCCTGCGAAGTGACGTTCAGGAGATGCGACAAGAGACGGCCGATTTCGGCGTAAAGCACGCGGATAAGCTGGCCGCGACGCGGAACGTCGACGCCGAGCAGACGCTCGATCGCAAGACAGAACGCATGTTCCTGATTCATCGGCGCGCAATAATCGAGCCGATCGAAATATGGCACGTTCTGCAGATAGGTTCGCGCCTCCATCAGCTTCTCGGTGCCGCGATGGAGAAAACCGACATGCGGGTCGACGCGCTCGACGACTTCACCGTCGAGTTCGAGAATGAGGCGCAGCACGCCATGCGCAGCCGGATGCTGCGGACCGAAGTTGATGTTGAAGTTGCGCAGGCCTTGGGAGGCCGGTTGGTCTGGCGCTGGCGTTTGATCGTTCATCTGCGACGCGCTCACTTACTCGCCTTTTCATCGCCCGGCAGGTCGTAATGCACGCCCTCCCACGGCGAGAGAAAATCGAAGTTGCGGTATTCCTGACTGAGCCGCACGGGCTCATAAACGACGCGCTTCTGCTCGTCGTCGTAGCGCACCTCGACGAAGCCGGTCATCGGGAAGTCCTTGCGCAGCGGATGACCGGCGAAGCCGTAGTCGGTCATGATGCGGCGCAAATCGGGATGGCCGGAAAAAATCACGCCGAAGAGATCGTAGGTCTCGCGCTCGAACCAGTCGGCGCCGGGATAGAGCGCGGTCAATGATGCGACAGGCGTTTCTTCGGACGCCGGCGTCTTGATCCGGATGCGGCGGTTGTATTTGGGCGAGAGCAGATGCGCGACAACCTCGAAACGCTCAGCGCGCTCGGGATAATCCGCCGCCGTCACGTCGATGAAGCACACAAAGAGACAGTCGGGGTCGTCGCGCAGATGCGTCGCGACCTCGAGCCAACGCGGCCGCGCCACGGTCAGCGTGAGTTCGCCACAGGCGACCTTCGCGGCCATGATCGCGCCTGGCAGGGCGCCGCTAATCCTTGCGCCGAGAGCTTCCAACTCAGCCGACATTCTAAATTCCTTGGCGTGCCGCAATTCCCTCGTCCTTCGAGACGGCGGCTGCGCCGCCTCCTCAGGATGAGGGAATTGCTTGACCCGACCTCATCCTGAGGAGCCCGCGCAAGCGGGCGTCTCGAAGGACGAGGGCGGACAAACCCTCAATTTCGCGTCGTTAGCGCTCGATCGTGCCCGTGCGCCGGATTTTCTTCTGCAGCAGCAGCATGCCGTAAACGAGCGCCTCGGCCGAAGGCGGGCATCCCGGCACATAGATGTCGACCGGAATGATGCGATCGCAGCCGCGCACCACCGAATAGGAATAGTGGTAGTAGCCGCCGCCATTGGCGCAGGAGCCCATCGAGATGACGTAGCGCGGCTCCGGCATCTGGTCGTAAACCTTGCGGAGCGCCGGCGCCATTTTGTTGGTCAGCGTGCCGGCGATGATGATGCAATCCGACTGGCGCGGGCTCGCGCGCGGCGCAAATCCGAAACGCTCCAGATCGTAGCGCGGCATCGCCGCCTGGATCATCTCGACGGCGCAGCAGGCGAGGCCGAAGGTCATCCACATCAGCGAGCCGGTCCGCGCCCAGTTGATGACGTCATCCGTCGCGGTGACGAAAAAGCCCTTGTCGGCGAGTTCGTCGTTGAGATGAAGAAAGAACGGGTCGTCCGAGCCGACAGGCTTGCCGGTGCGCGGATCGATCAGTCCCTTGGCCTGCGGCGCGACCAGGGTCTGGCGCGCGCCTTCCTTCTCGATCAATCCCATTCCAGAGCTCCCTTGCGCCACTCGTAGACGAAGCCGACGGTGAGCACGCCAAGGAAGACCATCATCGACCAGAAGCCGAAGGCGCCCGCTTCCTTGAAGGCCACCGCCCAGGGAAAGAGAAAGGCCACTTCAAGATCGAAGACGATGAAAAGGAGAGAAACCAGATAGAAGCGCACGTCGAATTTCATGCGCGCGTCGTTGAACGGGTTGAAGCCGCATTCATAGGCGGACATTTTTTCGGGGTCCGGCGCCTTGAAGGCGAGCAGGAAGGGCGCGACGAGCAGCGCGCCGGAGATCACCGCCGAAAGCGCGATGAAAATCGCCAGCGGCAGATATTGTTCGAGCAGCAGGGGCATCGAGTCTTGTCCGACTTCGGCGGGGCGACGGCCGGTCGCGGGAGCGTTTCCTTGGCTGTTTTCCTTAGAACGACTCCAGGCCGCGCGTTCCGTAACAAAGGCCATTGTGCAAAGCAAGAGAGGAAGCGCCCGGCCAGCGATTTGGCCGCAGCCTTGATCGAAGGCGCCTTCAAAACGGGCGGTCGATTACTGGGGCGTCGAATGGCGCGACAAAGTCGCCGCAGCCTGGAACTCATTAAGACGCGCCGCCCGCCGGGCCAAAGCCTCGGCGTCCGCGCCCCAGGCGCGCATCTGCCAGTCTTCATCGATGTTGGCGGCGTTCCAGGCCATGGCCACGTCTAATTCTCGCAGCGCGGTCGCGAGCGCGATGACCGCCGAACCTGTGAGCGTCGTCATGACGTCGAGCGCCGCGAGCCTGAGCGGGGCGCTCGCCCCCTCGCCCACATAGTCGCGCACGGCGCGCGCAAAGGCGTCGAGCGCCTCCTGCGGCTGTTCGATGAACATGACGCCTTCGGCGAGCGCGAATTTCGCCCCGAGCTTGTCGCGCGCGAAGGCGACGAGCGGGTCCCAGGCCGCCGACTGGGCGGCCGCCAAGCTCTCCGGCGCGCCGGCGCGGTAGCAGATGAGGTCGGAGCCCGCGTATTTGACGATTTCGGCCTCGACATCGGCCATTTGGGCCGCCACCCCATCGAGCGACGTGTTCATCAGCTTGGTCAGCGGCATCGTCGCGGGATCGATCGTTTCGCCCTGGCCCGCCCATTCGGCGGCGACCCCTTCCATGAGCAGCCGCGACGGCGCAACTAGCGGGCGTCTTGCCGGCGTATTGACCGGCCGGCCGTCGAGAAAAACGCCGTATCCCCCTTCGGTGGGCGCCGCGACCGCCTCCTTATAGAAACGCTTCGGCAAAGCGCGCGCCGGTTCGCGCGCGGCCTTTACCGGATCGCGCTCTTCAGGAGAAACGAAGAACTCGGCTTCGAGGCCCGTGGGTTCTTTTGACATATGTCAATCCTAGAGGGCGTCCGAACGAAACGCGCTTCCCTTTCGGCATGGCCGGGCTTGGGACACCCACGGCGTGGATGCTCGCGACAAGCATGACGCGCCAAAAAGGCGACTCACGCGTCTGGCGCATCTTCGATCGGGTCGTGACGTTTCACGTCGAAGCCGAACATCTCCCAGCTTTGTTGCATATGATCGGGCAGCGGCGCGGTCACGTCCAGAGTTCCGCCTTTGGGATGCGGCAGCACAAGGCGGCGGGCGAGGAGGTGCAGCTTGCGCTCAAGCCCCTGGGGCATCGCCCGCAGCGGATCGCGCCTTCGGACCTCGTCCTCGGGGCGATGGCCATATTTGGGGTCGCCGAAGATCGGATGGCCGATCGCCTCCGCATGAGCGCGCAGCTGATGCGTGCGGCCGGTCAGCGGCTTCATCGACAGCCAGGCGCAGCGCGGCGCGACCTTGTCGACGATCGCGTAATAGGTCAGCGAATGCTGCGCGTCGGACTCGCCATGCTTGGCGACGCGCATTTTCTCGAGGTCTCTTGCGCCGCCTCTGGTCTTCTCCATGCCGGCGCCTTTCGCGAGATAGAGCGAGATCCGGCCCTGCGCCGGTTTCGGCACGCCCTCGACAAGCGCCCAATAGATCTTCGTGGCCTGCCGGGAGCGGAAAATCTCGCCGAGGTCGGCGGCCATCCGCCGGTTCTTGGCGACGAGCAGCACGCCCGACGTGTCGCGGTCGAGGCGATGCACCAGCACGGGACGCGTATCGCCTTTGGCGAGCGATTCCAACATCCCGTCAATATGGCGCGTTTGACCTGAGCCGCCCTGCGTCGCCAGCCCGTAGGGCTTGTTGAGGACGAGCAAATCCTTGTCCTCAAAGAGCGTCATGTCGGCCAGCGCCCGCGCGTCCTTGGGGTCGACGCGCTCCACCGCCGGCGCGGCGGGCGCCTCGATCCTTAACGGCGGCACCCGAACTTTCTGTCCTTCTTCGAGCCGCGTCGAGGTTTCGACGCGCTTGCCGTCGACCCGCACCTCGCCCTTGCGGCAGATTTTAGCGAGATGGGACAAAGCGAGCGCGGGGTAGCGCCGCTTGAACCAGCGGTCGAGGCGCATGCCCGCCTCGTCTTCGGCGACGACGGCGGTGGCGACGCCTGACGCGGCGGCGGGCGTCGGCGGTTTTGGACTGGCGGCCATGACCGGCTTATCGGCCAAAGCCGGCCGCATGTCGATCAGGACACGGCCGCCTTTTCAGGCGCCGCACAAAGCCGCACCTCCCGGCGACGGCTTGAAGCGCCAAGCTTCCTGCGTATGATGCAGATCATAAATGGCGCATCGGCGGAGCGCTTGAAAAGTGAATAAGATTACGACGAGTCCCAAAACAGGCGCGCAGGTTCAAGATCGCCCGCCACTCAGGCCCCGTTGGCTGCATCCCCTCTCCGCCATTTCGGTTGTCGCGATATTCGTCGCCTTCTTCGCTTCAGGCGTTTACTGGCCGCAGTCTCCGGTCATCGACTTGAACGCCATAGACGCGGAACTCATTCCGGAGGGCGTTTCCCTGGAGGCTGGCGATCTCGCGCCCGAGGGAGATTCGCTCGAGGAACCGCTCCCAATCGAAACGGCGTCTCTTAGCGTTGAGGGAATGGATGAGCTGATCTCCGACGCGCCGCCGTCCCCGCTGATCATGGAGCCCGACGCGGTTCAAGCGCCCGAGAAGAAAGAAAAGGCCGAGAAAAAGGAAAAGGTCGAGAAGCCCAAGAAAGCCGAGCAAAAAGCGCGGGAAAAGCGAGAAGCCGCAAGAGACGGCGAGCGCGCCGCCCGGACCGGTCGGCGCTATGGCCTCCCCGGTGGGACCGGCCAGGGTTCCGGCACGGCGCGAGTCGCGGGCCGCTTCGGATTGCCGGGGGGCCGAGGCGACGCTTCCGCCGCCTCACAAGCGAGTTGCATCGCCCAGGTCGCCGCTTCGATCCGCGGTCGTACGCCTGCCGTGACAAGCCTGGGGCCGGGAACGGTCTCCGTGTCCTTCTATATCAACGCCGGCGGCGGTATTTCGGGCATTTCAGTCTCTGGCGGAAGCCCGGCGCATGCAGCGCTCGCGCGGCGCATCGTCGCCTCTTCGCGTGGGCCAGGCAGCTGCGGGCCGGTGTTCGCGCGCCAGGGCATCACCTTTCAATAGCGCATAGCCGCGCGAGCCTCAGGAGAGCGTTGCAATGGATTTCGCGCCAATGTCGCCCCTCGGCATGTTTCTTTATGCCGGACCAGTCAGCAAAGTGGTGATGGCGCTTCTTCTCGCCGCGGCGGTTTGGACCTGGGTGCTCATCATCGACGGCGTTTTTGTTCTTGTGCGGCTGTCGAAGGCGCTCGATCGCGCGCGCGCCGGCGGCGACATCGGCGTTCTGTGGCCGATCGCCGCGGCCGCAAGCGAAGCCTCGCATGCCGAACTGCCCGACGAAACGCCTCATCTGAAGCGCGAACGCGTGCTCCAGCAGATGAACCGCGCCGCGCGTGAATTCATGCTCGACGCCGAAGGCGGCCTTCCCGTTCTGGCGGTCGTCGCCTCGGCGGGCCCATTTATCGGCCTGTTCGGCACGGTCTGGGGCATTATGTCGAGCTTCTCGGGAATTGCGCAGACGCAGGACACCAGTCTTGCGGTCGTCGCCCCCGGCATCGCAGACGCTTTGGCCGCGACGGCCTATGGGCTCGCCGCCGCCATCCCGGCCGCAATCGGCTATAACCGTATGGGCATGGCCTTCGGCGACCTGAGAGAGAAATTGAGCCGTTACGTCGTGACTTATGCGAGTTCGATCGCACAGACCACGGAATCGCCCCAAGGCGGATAACGCGATCGATCTCTAAAAATATTATGCGAAAGGCCGGGCGCCGCTTTTTATTCAGCGCGCTCTGTTGCGGCGCGCGCGCCATCTTGGCCCGCGAGACCTCCTCGTCTAGAGTTTCCCCGCTTTTGATTTGAGCGGGAAAAATAATGAGCGATCGGTCCAGCGAGCAGGCGTTGCTCGACAGAGCTAACCTCGACGCCAAAATCGCCTTCGTGGCCGCGAGCTTCCTCTTGGCTTACGCCTTTGCGGCGCTTCTCGATCGCGTCGGCGCGCCGGAGCGCTTTGTCGGCGCCGCGCCGCCCTATTTCACCATCCTCGGCCTCGCCACGCTCGGCTTCCTCCTGCATTCGATGCGCGTGTCGGTCTACTACACCGCCGGCCGCGCGGTGCCCGCCGCCTATGCCGGCTTCGCTGACGCCGCGATCGTGGTCGCCCTGATGCTGCCCTTTGGCGCGCGTCTCGCCGGATGCAGCTGGTCGATGGGCGCGATCGCCGGCGTCTTCGTCGGCCTCGCGCTGGCGGGACTTTATCTGGGACCGCTGCTGCGCAAGACTGGCGTGTTTTCGATTTCAGAGCTTCTCTGCGCGCGTTTCCAGAGCGCGGCGACCCGGGTCGGTTTCATTGGCGCGGTGGCGTTGTCCTCGACGCTGCTCGCCGCCGCCGGCGGCCTGATCGCAGTCAATGCGCTCGTCGACCTCACCGGCGCCAATCGGGCTTTCGCGGCGTTTCTCATCGCCGCGACGAGCCTCATCATCGCCGGCCCGGGTGGATTGTCCGGCGTCATGTGGGCGGCCGCCGCCGCCGCCGGCGTGGCGACGCTGGGCTTCGGCTGGCCGATTGCGGCGCTCAGCGTCCGCGACGCTCTCCCGGCTGGCTTGATCTTCGGCGGCGACGCCTGGACGGAGGCGGCGAACCTGCTGGCAAGCTGGAACGTAACGCCGGCGCAACTGGGCGTTCCGGTTGAACTCGCCACGACCCTGGCGACGGCGCTCGGGCTCGCGACGCTGGCTCCTGTGCTCGCCGCCTCGGTGACGACGGCAGACAGGCGGAGCGCGCGACGGGCCGGGATCGCCGGCCTGTTCTGGGGCGTCGTCATCGCGCTGCTGGCGGCGGCGGCGATCGCTGCCTCGGCGCTCTCGCTCGCCCGCGCGACGGCGGGACAGCCGCCGGAACGTTTGCCGCAAATGGTCTATCAGGCGAGCGAGCGCGGCCTGATCAGCATTTGCGGCTATTCTGTGCGCGGACCCTCCGAAGCGCAGCGCGCTTGCGCCGCGCGAGGATACGCCCCAGGCGCGCCGCTCGCGGCATCCGACATCCGCCCGATCGACGGGGACTTTCTGCTCGGCTTCCTGCCCCAGGCGGCGGAGCTCGGCGCGGCCGCTTCTGGGCTTCTCGCCTCGGCGCTTGTGGCGCTTGGGCTCGCGCTCGCCACGGCGAGCCTGCAAGCCTGCGCGACAGCCTTCGGCCATGACGCGCTTTATCGACTGCGCGGCGAGATCGACCTGACGAGCCGGCGTCTCGCCGTCAACCGCATCACGCTGGTGATCGTCTCGACGCTCGCTTACGTGGCCGCCGTCGCTGGCGTATTCACGCCCGGCGCGCTCGTCGCCGCGGCGCTCGCGGTGTCCGCAGCCTGCCTCGCGCCCTCTCTTGCGCTGGCTTTTTGGCCAGGAGCCGGCGACCGCGAAGCGCTCTTCGCGCTCTGCGGCGGTGCGGTCGGACTCTTTGGCGCATTGGCCACGGCCGAGACGCCCAATCGCATTGAAATCTATGCGCTGTGCGCGCTCGTCGGCGTAACGCTTGGCGGCGCGTTCGGACTGCTTTCGGGCCTTGCTTCAAGAAGCGACAAGCCGGCAGCGCGCGCCTTCGTCATCCGCATGCTGCGCGGCGACGCCCAGATGCTCGACCCGGATAAGGGCGCGTAAGATTCCGAAAGCTCCCGGGCTTCCGATTGAATCTCCGCCATTTGCGTCTGGCCGGAGATCGAGCCCTACCCTTCGCTCCAAAACCTGCTATAAGGCCCCGCACGCCCCGGCTCGCCGGGGCGGCTCCGTTTTCGTGCGACCCTGCTGGACGACATCCCGGCCCAGGCCGCAGAGCGCGGATCAACCCTTAAGAACAAGGAAAATCCGATGTCGATCACGGCGGAGCGCAAGCAGGCGCTCATCAAGGAATATTCCACCAAGGCGAACGATACGGGTTCGCCCGAGGTGCAGGTGGCGATTCTCACCGAACGGATCTCCAATCTGACCGAACACTTCAAGACGCATGCGAAAGACAATCATTCGCGTCGCGGACTTTTGAAGCTCGTCTCCCAGCGCCGCCAGCTCCTCGACTATGTCAAGGTGCGCGACGAACCGCGCTACAAGACCCTGATCGAGCGGCTCGGCATTCGCCGCTAACTGCAAACTGAGCGATGGCGGCGCCGATGCGCCGCTTTTCCATTACCGAGCGTCGAAAGGGGCGCTCGCCACGACCCAAGCGTAAAGTCATGGCAGGATCGCCGGACGCTGCGTCGACGCTTTACGAAACATCGCTGCCGCAGCTTCTCGCCGTCTTGCTCATGACGAACCGCGGGTTCATCAGAGAAAGACCAGCATGTTCCAGATTCACCGCGAAGAAATCGATTGGGCCGGGCGTAAGCTCGTGCTCGAGACCGGCAAGGTCGCTCGCCAGGCCGACGGCGCCGTGATGGCGAGTTGGGGCGAAACGACAGTGCTCGCCACGGTCGTTTCGGCCAAGACGGCAAAGCCCGGCCAGGACTTTTTTCCGCTCACCGTCAACTATCAGGAAAAGGCCTTCGCCGCGGGCCGCATTCCCGGCGGCTACTTCAAGCGCGAGGGCCGTCCCTCCGAGCGCGAGACGCTGATCTCGCGTCTCATCGACCGGCCAATCCGCCCGCTTTTCCCCGACGGATACCGAAACGACACCCAGGTTATCGTGACGGTGCTGTCGCATGACCTTGAAAACGATCCCGACATTCTGGCCATGGTCGCCGCCTCCGCGGCGCTGACGCTTTCCGGCGTTCCTTTCATGGGACCCGTCGGCGGCGCGCGCGTCGGCTACATCAACGGCCAGCTGAAGCTCAATCCGACGATCGAGGAGATGAAGACCTCGACGCTCGACCTCATCGTCGCCGGCACGCAGGACGCGGTGCTAATGGTCGAGTCAGAAGCCAAGGAGCTCTCCGAAGAAACGATGCTCGATGCGGTGATGACCGGCCATCGCGGCTTCCAGCCGATAATCGACGCCATCATCCGCCTCGCCGAGCGCGCCGCCAAAGACCCGCGCGATCTCGTCATCGCCGACACGACGGACGTCGCGAACGCAGTCGCCCAGATCGCCGAAGCTGAGCTGCGCGATGCCTACAAGCACACGGTGAAGCAGGAGCGCTACGCCGCCGTCGACGCGGTGAAGGCGAAGGTCATGGCCGCGCTCTTCCCCGAGGGCGCCGAGCCGAAGTTCAGCAAGGAGCAGGTCGGCGAAGCGTTCAAGGCGTTGCAGGCCAAGGTCGTTCGCAACAACATTCTTGACACCGGCCTGCGCATAGACGGCCGCGACGTGAAGACCGTGCGTCAGATCGTCGCCGAGGTCGGCGTTCTTCCGCGCACCCATGGCTCGGCGCTGTTTACGCGCGGCGAGACGCAGGCGCTCGTCGTGGCGACGCTAGGGACGGGCGAAGACGAGCAATATGTCGATTCGCTCGAAGGCACCTATAAGGAGCGCTTTTTGCTCCATTACAACTTTCCGCCCTATAGCGTCGGCGAGACCGGCCGCATGGGTTCGCCCGGCCGTCGCGAAATCGGCCATGGCAAGCTCGCCTGGCGCGCCCTTCGCCCCATGCTGCCGGCGGTGGCTGAGTTCCCCTATACGCTGCGCGTCGTCTCGGAGATCACCGAGTCGAATGGCTCGTCCTCGATGGCGACGGTCTGCGGCACCTCGCTCGCATTGATGGACGCGGGCGTGCCGCTCAAGGCGCCGACCGCCGGCATCGCCATGGGCCTCATTCTGGAGGGCGAGCGCTTCGCCGTGCTCTCGGACATTCTCGGCGACGAGGATCATCTCGGCGACATGGACTTCAAAGTGGCGGGCACGTCCAATGGCGTCACCTCGCTGCAGATGGACATCAAGATCGCCGGCATCACCGAAGAGATCATGAAGGTCGCGCTGGCGCAGGCGAAGGACGGCCGCCTGCACATTCTCGGCGAAATGGCGAAGGCGATCGCCAGTTCGCGCGCCGAACTCGGCGAATTCGCGCCGCGCATCGAGACGATGAAAATCCCGACCGACAAGATCCGCGACGTGATCGGCTCGGGCGGCAAGGTCATCCGCGAGATCGTCGAGAAGACCGGCGCCAAGATCAACATCGAAGACGACGGCACGGTGAAGGTCGCTTCCGCCGACGGCAATTCGATCAAGGCGGCGATCAACTGGATCAAATCCATCGCCTCCGATCCAGAGGTCGGCATGATTTACGAGGGCACGGTGGTGAAGACCGCGGACTTCGGCGCCTTCGTCAATTTCTTCGGAGCCAAGGACGGGCTCGTTCACATTTCGCAGCTCTCCAAGCAGCGCGTGAACAAGACGACGGACGTGGTGAAGGAAGGCGATCGCGTGAAGGTGAAACTTCTCGGCTTCGACGACCGCGGCAAGGTGCGCCTCTCGATGCGAGTCGTCGATCAGGAGACCGGCGAGGACCTCGAGGCCAAAGAAAAAGCCGAGCGCGAAGCCGCGGCGGCGAACGGCGGAGAATAGATCCCTTACCGGGCGGCTCTCGAAGCCGCCCGGTTTTTTTTGCGCCGAGACGGCAAGCCCTTTCACAAGCGCCAATTGACGCTCGGCCAGAGAATCGACCGCGGTTCCTCCTTGCCTCGCCCGTGGCGCGCCCTGTCTATAGGCTCGACGCGGCGATAGAGGCGGGACATGAACGAGGAGCTGGAAGCGGCGGCGCTGGTCGATCGGGAACAGAAATTCTCGATCGACGTTTTTGTCCTCGCCAGACTCGCCGTCACGCTTGCCCTTATTGGCGGCTCCGTGTTGGTCGCCGCGCCTTTTCTGCCTGCGCTCACCTGGGCGCTTGTGCTGGCGGTTGTGTTCGTCGTGCCGCATCGCTTCCTCGAGCGCTTTCTGCCGTCCTCGATTGCGGCCGGCGTGTCTATGCTGATCGTCGGGCTCTTGGTCGTCGGACCGCTGCTGCTGGTGATCGAACGGATCGTCAACGAGGCCGCCGCAGGCGTCGCCTATGTCCAGAAAGCGGTTCAGGAAGGCGATTGGCAAACCATGCTCAATGCGCATCCCTGGCTCGCCAGCCTGCAACACTGGATCGAGGTCAGAGTCGATCTTCAGGCGATTTTCTCGCAGCTCGGCGCTTTCCTTACCAATCTCGCCGCGAACCTGTTGCGCACGTCGACGGGTCAGGTCGTCACCACGCTGCTGGCGTTCTATTTTCTCTTCTTTCTGTTGCGCGACCGAGCCGTGGCGCTTCAGACGTTCGCGCGATTGTCGCCTTTCTCAAATCTCGAAACCGGCAAAATCATCGTGCGCGTGCGCGATACGATCCACGCGATCATTTTCGGAACTCTGGCGATCGCCGCCCTGCAGGGCTTGCTCGGCGGCTTCATGTTCTGGGCGCTTGGCTTGAACTCGCCTGTGCTCTGGGGTCTGATCATGGGCGCGTTGTCGATCGTGCCGGTGCTCGGCTCCTTCGTCATCTGGATTCCGGCGACGATCTTCCTCTTGATCGAGAGCCGATGGATCGCAGCCCTCATTCTCGGCCTGTGGGGCGGCGTGGTGATCGCCAGCGCCGACAATCTGGTCCGGCCGCTGCTGATCGGCGACAGCATGCGCCTGCACACCGTCCCGGCGTTCATCGCCATGCTCGGCGGCCTGCAATTGTTCGGCGCCTCGGGCATCGTCCTCGGCCCGATCGTTATGGCGCTCACGCCCTTGGTGCTGGATTTCTGGCGCCGCCGCGTCGGACCCGATGAGCCCGCTTAAACTCAACCGGTCGCGAGCGCGCAGATGAGCGCCTCGGTCAGCGCCGTTTCCTCTGCTTCGAGCACGCTGGCGTTCTGGGTGTAGATCACAAAGCATCGCAGCCGCTTGCCCGGAAAGAGCGGCGCGGCCGCGGCGCAATAAAGCGCGAGCTGACGCAAGTGTGCGTCTTCAATTTTTCCGCGCGGTCGGCCTGTCTTGAATTCGGCGATAAGCGCTTCGGTCGTCGTTTCCGCAAGCCGGTCGATGCGGCCCGAGACGACCGCGCCATTCTCAAGCGTCGCGACGATGTCGACTTCCGGACTCGATTCCGGTCCGAACAGCGGCGCAAGGCGCGGATCGCCGACGACGGCGAGCGCCGCATGCGCCAGCGCCTCTTGCTGGTCGACGTCGACGAAGCCGCCGCGCGCTTGAAGAAAACGCCGCGCCGCGTCTCGTCGGCGGTCCGGCGCGCAGGCGGGCAAATGCTGCAACAGCGCATGAACCAGGCGTCCGTGCAGCAACCGCTCCGCCTCGTCCGCTTTCGCCGGGCCGCCCTCGCCGTCAAGCTCGATGATGTCCGCGCCGGCGAACGCGCTCGACGGACGCAAGGGCGGCGCCGGCGCCGCTTCGCATTTCGCCTTGGTCGTGGCGAAAGCCGGAAGGTCGACGCCAACCGACGTCTGCTCCCTTCTTGGAAGATCGAAACGCGGCGGCGCTGCGCCGCGTCGCAGAATCGTCGATGAAGGATCGAGCGGATCTGGCAAAGTCTCGCAGCTTGATTCGAGCGCAAGGCGAATGGCGTCGTGCCAGCAGCCTTCGGCGCGCCCACTCACGCCGTGAGCGCCACAAATATAGAGCCGCTCCTCCGCGCGCGTCAGCGCGACATAGAGCAGGCGCTGACTTTCCTGATGTTCGCTGCGCCGATGCGCGTCGCGCGCCAATTTGAGAGCGACGGGATCGCTGTCCTTGCCAAGCGACCAGAGAAGTACCGCCTCCTCCTCCGCCACTGCGAAAAAATAGAGCTTTGGATCATGCTTGCCAGCGGGCGCGCCGCAAGTGTCGGGCAGAAAGACGATTTTCGCCTCCAATCCCTTGGCCGCATGAGCGGTCATCACCCGCACCGCGCCGCCGGCCGACTCCATATCGCGCTTGATCGACAGATCGAGCGACTCCGCCATCGCCAGAAAGACCGTCAGCGACGGCGGCTGTTCGCGCTCGAAGCTCGCGGTAAGTTTCAAAAATTCGTCGATCGCGTCTTCGGCTTCGCCGCCAAGTCTTGCGACGAGCTGCGCGCGTCCGCCGTCAAGGCCGAGAACCCGGCTGTAGAAATCGAAGGGAGCGAGTTCGGCGGCGGCGCGGCGCAAGCGCTGCAGACGCTCGGCGGCGGCGCGGCAGCGCGGCTCTTCAGATTCGGCGAGCGCTTCGACGAGCGAAGCGCGCCGGCCCGGCGCGAGCGCCATAAGATCATCATCGTCGAAACCGAAGAAGGGCGACTTCAACACGCTCGCCAATGTCAGATCGTCTCGCGGCAGCAGCGCCGCGCGTCCGAGCGCGATGAGATCATGCACGGCGATGTGGTCGGCAAGATTGAGCCGATCGGCGCCGGCCACGGCGACGCGTTCGCTCTTCAAGGCGCGAATGATCGCCTCGAACAGCGGGCCGCGCTTGCGCACGAGAATTAATATGTCGCCGGGCTCGACGAGACGCAAAGCGCCGCGGTCCTCGACGCATTCGCCATTCTCGGGCGCAAGCAGCGCCCTGATCTTGCGCGCGAGCCTTCGCGCCAGCAGCTCATTGGGGTCGCTGGCGTCGACATAATCGACTGGCAGGCGCCAATCGCTCGGGTCCTTTGCTTTTTCTGCGCCGATCGGTTCCCAGATTTCGAGGAGCGCGGCGACGTCGGATTTCCACGCCTCGTGCCTTGGCGCCGGCTCCTGCAGATTGAAGCAGAGGCCAAGGCGGTTCTCTTCGATCGCAAAAATCTCGTCGACCGCCTGCAGCACGCCGGGCGCCGAGCGGAAGGACTGGGTGAGCGTCACCGGTTCGAAGCGCCGTTCGGCGCGTTCGAACCTGCGACGAAATTCACGCCGCATCGCGTCGAATCGCTCAGGCGCGGCGCCTTGGAACGAAAAGATCGACTGTTTCTCGTCGCCGACCGCAAAGAAGCTGCGCGGCGGACCGCGCCTTCCGACGCGGGCGCCGGCGCCGGCGCAAAATTCGTCGGCGATCGCGGCCAAAATGTCCCATTGGTCCGAACTCGTATCTTGCGCCTCGTCGAGCAGAATATGCTCGATCTGCGCGTCGAGCTTGTAGAGCACCCATGACGGACTCGAACGATGGAGCAGGCGTCGCGCGCCTTCGATCAAATCGTCGTAATCCAGCAGCCCCCGCCGCCTTTTGGCGTGCTCATATTCTGCAAGGATGGCGTCGCCGAGCGCGTGAAGCGCCAGCGATCGTTCGGCGACGGCGGCGGCCTTGCGCTTTTCGACGAGCGCGGAGAGCCTGTCGCGCTCGGCCTCCATGCGCGCGAGAAGCTGCGGTTCGCGCTTGGCGAGCGGGCCTGTAATGATCTTGGCTTTTCCGACGCCGCGCGGTTCGCCTTCCTTGGTGAAAAAGGCTGAGAGATAGGCGTCGACACAGTCCGGGTGCGGCGCAAGCGCGAAGGCGCGTTCAAGCGAATCGGCGAGCTTGCCGTCGTTGGTCGAACCGCCGCGCAGCAATGTGGCGAGCGCCGGCCACGCCGCCAGCGGCTCGCCGTCCTCGATGATCGCCGCTTCGATCCGCGCCAGAGTTTCGTCGGCGCGCAATCCGAGCGCAGCGAAGACTCTGGCGTCATAGTCTTCCTGCTCGCGCATGCGCGCGATTCTCTGGCGATGCTGCAGCAATTCCGCGCAGAGCGCGTCGAACCCCGCCGCGGAGGCCTCGCGGGCGACAAGCTCCAGCGCCTTTCGCAGCGGCCCGCGATCTTGCGTCGCGGCGTCGAGCGCGCGCCGGCGGGCGGCGTCCATCAACTCGGCGCGTTCGAGATCGTCGACGACACGGAAAGACGCCGGAACATTGGCTTCGAGCGGGAAAATGTGAAGCAGCTTCTCGCAGAAGGCGTGTATCGTCTGGATTTTGAGTCCGCCAGGAGTCTCCACGGCGCGCGTGAACAGCCGTCGCGCGAAATCAAGATCGACGCGCGACTCGACGGTTGCGCCCATCTCAGCAATTTCTTTGGCAAGGGACGCGTCGTCGAGCGTCGCCCAACGCGCAAGCCGATCGAAGACCCGCGATCCCATATTGGCGGCGGCCGCCTTCGTATAGGTGAGACACAGAATCTGCGATGGCCGCGCGCCGGCGAGCAGCAGCCGCAAAACCCGCTGCGCGAGCACATGGGTTTTGCCGGACCCGGCGTGCGCCGAAACCCAGGCGGACGCGAACGGGTCGGAGGCCGCTTGCTGACGTCTGATCGTCAGGCCGCCGACAGGACGCTCGCTCATGCCGGCTCTCCGCCGCCGCGCATCCATTCCTTCACGCGCGCCAGATGATCGTAATCGCCGACGTCGCTGAGGAAGGCTGGATGCGGCCGCGACGCATAGGGCGTCTTTTCATCGCGAAACTGTGAGAGGAGCTCGAGGAGTTGCGCGCGGTGCGCCGCAATGATGTCGGCGAAGCCCGCGTCGTCCCATGTGAGCCATTGTGTCTTGCCGCCGTTGCGCAGTCCGATATAGGCGGCGCCGGCGACACTGCGCGCGCCGACCTCTGCGAATGCGCCGGCCTCGATCATCGCCGCTTCCAGCGTCAGTTGCGGCGACCAGCCGACCTTGACCTGCCTGTTGGTCGGCGGCGCGCCGGTCTTATAGTCGAAGACATAGGCGTGGCCCTGCCGATCGACCTCGATGCGATCCGCAATGGCGGTCAGGCGAAATGGCGATCCGTCGATCAGCGTCAGCGCCATCTCGCCGCGCGTTTCGACATGGATTTCACAGTCGCGCGCGCGTCGCTCCCGTTCGAAACTCAGCGCATGATCGAGCCCGGCTTCGATGCGCGGCCATTGGAAGCTCGCGAAAGCAGGATCGGCGATGAAGCCGTCGAGCTTCTCACGCGCAAGATCAAGCAGCGTGTCGCGTGCGGCATGCGCAAGCGCGCCATGGGGATGTCGCGCAACGAATTCGGCGAGCGCGTCATGGATCGCCATGCCGATGTCTCTCGCGCCGGCTTGCGCGCCGATCGGCGACAAGGGCGCGAGCTTGAGAACATATTCGGCGAAGATCGCGTAAGGATCGCGCCGCAGGCGTTCGATTCGGGTGACGCTCAAGCGTTGCGGCCGCAACGCCATGGGCGGACGCGGCTGCGGCCGTTGGATCGTCACCGCCTCTTGGGGACGGTCGAGCGCCGCGGCGATGGCGAGCATGGCGTCGCCGCGCTTCTTGCAATCGTCAAAGGCGTCGCCCGCGAGCGCCGAAAAACGCGCGATGAATCGCGATGGGACGGTCGGCGCGCCGCCACGCTTGATGGCGCGACTCAGCACGACGCGCTTCGCGCCCAAAGCCATGACGAAATCATGGGCGCTCTGGCCGATGCGCCGCTCCGGCGCCATCAGACCGAGTTGCGCGCGCATCGAGCGGTTGAGAAAGGCGCCCGTATCCGTTTGCGGCGGCCATACGCCTTCATCCAATCCAGCGAGCAGAATGAGGTCGGCGTCGATCAGCCGCGCCTCCAAGGGGCCGAGAATCTGTAGCCGCGGATGCGTGCGCCTTGGACCGCGCAGCATCGTCTCGGAAAGGATTCGATCGAAGAGCGCCGCATAATTTTGCGCGTCGAACCGAGGCGGCGCCTCCGCGTGCGCGAGCCGATCGAGAAGTTCGAACAGCGCCGAGGCGGCTTCTTCCTCTAGTTCTTCCGCGCCGGCGATCACGGCTTCGAGCGCGGCGCGATGCGCGCGCGCGCGAGCCGACAGCGACGCCGTTGTCGCCAAAGCCGCAAATGGCGCGAAAGCGTCGTCGATGCGGGCAAGCGCATCTTCGATCTCGAGCCATTCGTCGTCGGCGATGCGGCGCGCCGCCGAATGCGCATGCGGCGCGCGCGCCAATTTGCGCGCCAATGCGACGCGTGACGCCCATTCGCCGTCAGGCTGCGCGAATGTGCGCAACACGCCGATCTCGACGAGCGGCGCGAGCGCGCAGACGCGCGCGCGCGAAAGGCCGGCCGCCGCCAGCGGATGGGCGAGCAGAGCCGCGACATTGACCGCTCCCGCACGATCGGCTCCGATCGCCGCGACGAGCCGCGCCAGCGCGCCGATGGACGTTCGCGCCAATGGCAGGCCGCCGGAATCGTCGATCTCGATATCAAAGCGCCGCAACTCGGCGCCGACGCGTCGCGCGATGAGCCTATCCGGCGTGACGAGCGCCGCTGTGCGGCCGGGCGTCTCCAGCGCCTCCCGCATGAACAGCGCAAGCGCCAAGGCTTCGAGCCGCTCGTCGGGCGCCTCGAGCGAGATGACGCCTTCGAGCGCCCGCGGCAAGCCGACGCTCTCCCTCGCCTTATAATCGCGCCATGCGGACGTGGCCTCGGCCGGCGCCATGGCTTGCGACACGAACGCCCGTCGCGCGGCGAGCGCAGGGGTCAGACGCGCGAGCTCGCGCGGCTCGTCGCGCGCAACGCCCATCGCAGCGAGCAAGCGCTTCAACATTGTCTGAGGATGGGTGAAGGCCGGCTCTCCGACGCTCTCCGCCTCGCCCACGCTCGCCCAGGCGTCCTGACTCATCAGTTGATCGAGGCCCGGCAGAACCACTGCGCCATTGTCGAGCCCGGCGATGGCGGCGAGCAGCCGCGCCGTCGTCGGTTGCGCGCCGGTGGAGCCGAGCGCGATCACCGGCGCGGTCGGCGGCGCGCGCGTGAGCGCCGCGATCTGCGCTTCGACGAGGCGCTTCTGATAGGCGCTGGCGTCGATCCGTCCGCGCTCCAACAGAATCTGCGGCCATTCGCGCAGGGCGATCTGCAGAAACCGCGTCGTGATCGCCCAGAACTCGCTGTAAGCGTCGTCACTCAGCGTTTGCAAGGCGTCCGCCGAGACGTCTTCGATGTGCAATTCGTCGATCAGCGCCCCGAGGTCGGCGGCGAGCGCATAGGCGGCTGACGGCGTCGCTGCGACAAGCAGCGGTTCGCTCTCGTGCAGATTCGGCGCGCCGGTTGAATCGATCGAGATGATCGCGCGCCCCAGCGCTTCCGCCCATTGCAGGATGAGCTGCGACAGGAGAAGGCGTCGTTCCAGCTCTTCGATCGGCGCGGCAACAGGCGCATCAGCGTCGATGCCGAACTCTACGCCGAAAAGAGCGGCGCTTTCGCGCTCCTCCAGAGCGCCGAGCGGCAGAATGCGCGGCAGCAGCGTGGCGCGCTGGTTCAGCGCCTGTGCGAATTCGGCCTTGAGCGCGCGCGCCGCGCGCTGCGTCGGCACATAGATCGTGGCGCGCGCCATGGTCAGCGGCGGTGTATCGCGCGACAGAGCGGGAACGATCTCGCCGCCGAGCAGGGCGCAGACGAACGTCTTCAGGAACGGCGCGCCAGGCGCAATGGTGAAAAGATTGCGCCGGAGAGGCAGCACTGCGTTCAGCCCCGGCGCGCCGTGATCGCCCGTTCGGCGTCTTCGATGGCGGCGACCGTGCCGACATGAAGCCAAAGACCGCTCGAAACGACGCCATAGAGCCGTCCCTTGCGGGCGGCGTCAAAAAAGAACGGCGCGAGCTTGAAGACATCGTCCGCGACGCCGGCGAAGAGCTGCGGTTTCATCAGTCCGACGCCGGCGTAGACATAGGGTTTGCGGCCATCGCGTCGGACGATGCGCCCCTCAGCGTCAAGATCGAAATCGCCGTCCCAGTCGACGCCGACGCTTCCAATGGTCGGCGCGAGAAGGAGCGCCGCATCCATTTTGTCGGCGTCGAATGCTGCAGCGAGCGCGATAATGTTGGAGCTGGCGGCGCCGATCCAGAAGGCGTCAGTGTTGCAGACAAAAAAGGGATCGTCTCCGATCAGGGGAAGGGCTTTCTTGATTCCGCCGCCCTGATCCAACAGCAACGCGCGCTCGTCGGAAATCACGATGTGCGGACTGGCGCGGCGTGCGAGATGGGCCTCGATCTGATCGGCGAGGTGATGGACATTGACGATCGCCGTTTCGACGCCGGCCGCTTCGAATTCGTCGAGCGCGCGATCGATCAGCGTGCGGCCGGCGACGGCGACCAGCGGCTTCGGCGTCGTTTCGGTCAGCGGCCGCATGCGCGCGCCAAGGCCGGCGGCGAACACCATGGCGACGCTGGGCGCGGGCGCGCGCGCCGACCGGTCAGGCGTCACGAAACAAGCCGGGGATGTTGGCCTCATACCAAGCCTTAACGTCGGCCAGCGCCGGATGGCGAAGGCTTTTTCGAAGATAGGATTCTACGCGCGGAAGATGCGCGAGATATTGCGGCTTGCCGTCGCGCTGATCCAGGCGCGCGAAAATTCCCAGTATCTTGGTCGCACGCTGCGCCGCCAGGATCGCATAAGCCTTGGCGAAGGCGGCCATATCGAACGCGGAATCGGCTTCGCGCCGCAGTTTGGCGTAAGAGGCGAGGAGCTTCAACTCCAAATCGTCGGGGACGTCGACGCGAGCATCCTGCCCGAGCGACGCAACGTCATAGGCGGGATGGCCAAGGACGCAATCCTGGAAATCGAGAATGCCGATCCGCGCCCGGCCGTTTCGCTGCGCAAGCCACAAGAGATTGGGAGAGTGATAATCTCTCAGGATCCAGGTCGGCGGGGCGCTCGCCGCTTCGACGAGCGCCTGACGCCAGATATTGAGAAAGATGGCGCGCGCGCCCGACGAGATCGGCGCCTTCAGGCGCGGCAGGTACCAGTCGACCAGCAACTCCACTTCGATCAGCAGCGCATCCAGATCATAGGGCGGAATCCGATAATCGCCGTTTCCTTCGATCGCGATTACGTCCGGCAGGCGCTGTGCGTGAAGAAAGGCAAGCGCGCCCGCCGCTTCGAGATAGCGCTCGACGATGGGGCCGTTATCATCGACGACGCCCTCGCCGCCAAGGTCCTCGATGATCAGCAAGCCGGCGTCGAGATCCTTGGCGTAGACTTTGGGCGCGGAAAGGCCCACGCCGCGCAGCGCTTGCGACAAGGCGACGAAAGGAACGACATTTTCGGCAAGACGCGCGATGGCGCTGTAGGACTTGCCATAGCGAATCGGCGGTCCGTCAGGACGCGCCGGCGAGATCATCAGGATTGCGCGTCGCCCGTCCGGCTGTTCGAGTCGCTCATAGGCGCGCGTCGAGGCGTCGCCTTGCAGAAAGCTGCGGCTGGCGCCGGCCCAGCCCGACTGTCGCAGAAGTTCACGAATCGCCTTGAAGGAGGCAAGACGCGATACGAAGCGACCATAGCCGGAAATGGTCAAACGCCGCGCTTCGCGATTATCGCCATCGACAAAACTTAAGCGCACTTCGAGTCGATCGGGCGACAGCGCTTCGCGCGCGCCTTCGGCCCATTCGACAAGCACGATCGCGTTGTCGGTCTCCTCTTCCCAGCCGAGACCAGCAAGCTCCGCAGTGTTTCCTAGCCGGTAGAAATCGGCGTGGACGACGCGCTTTCCGGCGCCCTCGTAAATCTGCATCAGCGTGAAGGTTGGGCTTGGCGCTTCGAGCTTCGGGTCCTCGACCAGGGCGCGGATCATCGCCCGCGCAAATGTGGTTTTTCCCGCTCC
Source organism: Methylocystis sp. (assembly GCF_021731785.1). Taxonomy (GTDB): domain Bacteria; phylum Pseudomonadota; class Alphaproteobacteria; order Rhizobiales; family Beijerinckiaceae; genus Methylocystis. The sequence goes on along the minus strand of NZ_JAKFWS010000107.1, from coordinate 12,779 downwards.
GAGATCGCCGGAGAGCATGACGGCGTCGCCGCTACGAACCAGCGTCGAAATTTCTTGCGCCAGTTCGATCGTTTCGGTTTCGCTGGCGACGTCGAGACGCCAGACCGCTTTTGGCGCGGACTCGTCGCTCATTCGGCGCCTCCGGCGCGCGCCGCTGCGAGATGCGCGTCTTCATGCGCCGCATGCGCAGGAAAAATGCAGGTCACGGTCGTGCCTTCGCCGGGCGCGGAATCAATCAAGACCCTACCGCCATGGAGCTCCATGAAGGCGCGCACGATGGAAAGACCAAGTCCCACCCCGCGATGGCGTGAGCCGGCGGTGTGCGACTCAAACCGATCGAAAACGCGTTCCAGAATCTCCGGCGACATGCCGCGCCCGCGATCGGTGACCTTGAAGACGATTTCGTTCTCGCGCCGCATCACGGCAAGCGTAACAGTCTGACCCGGACGCGAAAAGCCAATGGCGTTCGACAGAAGATTGAACAGGATCTGACGCACCCGCTTGGCGTCGCCGCGGAACGTTCCGACGTCGTCCATCGGGACGATCTGCACGTCGATCGAATTTTCAACGAGACGGTCCTGCACGCCTTCGATGGCGGCGCGCATCGTCGCCTCGACGTCGACTTCGGAAAACTCCAGCGCCATCGCGTCTTCGTCGATGGTCGCGAGATCGAGAATATCGTCGACGATGGCGAGCAGCGCCGCCGAGGATTTGCTCACATAGCCGAGATATTCGCGCTGGCGCGAATTGAGCGGCCCTGTCGAGGCTTCTCCCAGAAGATGGACGAAGCCGTTGATGTTATTGAGCGGCGACCGCAATTCGTAGCTGACGTGATGAATGAAGTCGTTGCGAAGCTTTTCGGCGGCGAGCAGCGCCTTGTTGCGATCCGTCAATGCGCGTTCGACATTCACGTCCGCCGAAACATCGACGAAGGTGAGCAGCGCGGCGCCGTCGAGCAGAGGTTGCGCCGCGCAATCCAGCACCACGCCGTCGTTGCGCTCAATGCGCCGGGTGAAGCCTTCGCGCATTTCGTTAAGGCCGGTGACGAAGTCTTGCAGCGCCGCCCAAGTCTCCTCTTCGTGGTGGAGCGCGCAACATTTGGCGGCGAGCGCCTCGAAGCGCGGTCGTTTCGCCAGAATCTCGGGATCGAGCCGCCACAGGCCAGCGAAAGCGGGGTTGCTGAATTTTAAGCGCCCGTCGGAGCCAAAGACCGCGACGCCCTCCTGGAGCGTGTCCAGCGTTTCGCTCTGCATGCGGGCGAGCGCGTTGAAACGCGTTTCGAGATCATAGGCCTTGGTGGCGTCGTCATAGAGATAGGTGACGCCGCCCTTCGGATTTGGATGCGCGACGACATCGACGATCCTGCCGTTCGGCAGATGCCAGGTGTGTGTGATGGGCTCTGGCGAATGATAGGCTTCGAACAGCCGTTCCTTCCATGCGCGGTAATCGGATTCGACGGGGACGCGCTGCTCGGCGCGCAGCCGGTCGAGAATTTGCCCGTCGGTCGGCTTTTGCTCGAGGAAGGTCGGATCGAGCTGCCACAGCTTGGCGTATGCGTCATTGCTGTAAATCAAGCGGCGCGCGCGATCGAAGCTCGCCACCGCCGTCGGCAGCTGATCGAGCGTTCGCACATGCGATTGCATCTGCCGCTCGAGGTCCGCGCGCACCGTCTCGACCTCGCGCCGATCGATGGCGATGGCGGCGGCGGCGCCCGAGGCGGACGCCTGCGTCACGTCGAGCTGATGACGTTCGCCCGCGACCACAGCGTTGACGCGCTCGCGCCAGACGTTGTTCTTCAGGCGGGCCTGCTCGGCGGCGCGGCGCGCCGACTGGTCAAGCAACTCCAATTTGCGGGAGACGGCGTCGTCCGGGCTCTTCGCCTCGACCGCCTGCGCATAGGCGTCGTTGACGAACACGAGTTCGCCGGCGTCATCGCGAATCCAGAATGGCGCAGGCAGCGCCTTCAGCATCGCGCGCAGACCGTTGAGTTGGGATTGCGCCGCGGCGTGGCGCTCGCGCAGGCCGATCAGCTCCAACCGGTCGCCGGAGACTTCGCGAATGCGCAGCACGACGCCGCCGCCGACCGCGCGCCCGTCCGCGTCGAAGTGGCGCCCGGCGACGCCCGCAAGCGCCAAGCGAAAGCTTTCGCCGCTGCGCCGCAGGCGCTCGACGGCGTTTTCCAGCTCCTCGGCGTCCTTTTGCGCGAGCCAGGCGCCGAAGTTCAAAATCCGACGCGGCGCGGCGGCGGCCCCGGTCATGACGAGCGACGACGAATGAATGTCCGGCTCGGCGTCAGGCGCCTTCCAAGCGACGAAAATCTGCGGCTCCGACGCAAGGAAGTTTTTCGCCCGGTCGAGTTGGGCCCGGGAGTCGTCGAGTTCGACGCTTAATGCGGCTTCGCGCCGGCGCCAAAAAGCGCGTTCGCGCAGATAGCTGATGACGATGGCCGCGGCGAACATCGCCAAACCGCCGCTCAAGGCGAAGCTGACGATGTGCGGATCGATCGCCAAATCATCGAGGAAGCCTGCCGCGCGCGCCGGCGCCGGATCGAGCCATAGAAGCCAAGACCCGAGGGAAGCACCAGCAAAAGCGGGAGCGCCGGAGTCGCTGGTCGCGCGCCGCCTTTGCGTCATTGCGAGGGCGACTCCACTTGGCGGCGATTGGCTTGGCGCATCAAAAGAACCGGTCTCCACGGTCAATTGCGGGTGCTCATCACAACACCGCCGTAAGCGGTTCACGCAGGACGGGGACGCAAGCCTGCGGCGCGCAGGACCATGAGGCGAGAGTCCGACAGGAAGGCGGATGTCCCTCGAGCGCCGTCGCGCCGGATGCGAATCAGAGCCTCAATCTAAAGCGCCGAAGGCCAAAACGGAATCTTTGAGGAGCAAAAAGGCGTCTGAAAGGAATGGCATCGGCCGGACCGCCTCCGCCATCGACGAAGCCGCGCGCGAGCGCCCGGCTCCACATGCAGCATCTGCAGGCGATCGAGGACAATCCGCCGACCGCGGAGAAAATCGCCATGTTCGAGATGTTCGAGCGCGAGGAGCTCTTTAAGCGACGTCACAAATATATCGCGGCTCTATTCGACGGCGGAGCCTTCACCGTCATGGCCGGGACAAGCCCGGCCATGACGCGCGATTGCTGCATGTTTCGTCAGTACCGATAATGCTCCGGCTTGAACGGGCCGTTCTGCGGCAGGTTGAGATATTTCGCCTGCTCATCGGTCATCTTGGTGAGCTTCACGCCGATCTTGTCGAGATGTAGCGAGGCGACCTTCTCGTCGAGATGCTTGGGCAACGTATAGACGCCGACCGGATACTGGCCCTGCTTGGTCCACAATTCGATCTGCGCCAGCGTCTGATTGGTGAAGGACGCCGACATCACGAAGGACGGGTGGCCCGTCGCGCATCCCAAGTTCACCAGGCGGCCTTCCGCCAGCAGCAGGATGCGCTTGCCGTCCTGGAACTCGATCTCGTCGACCTGCGGCTTCACATTGTGCCATTTGAGATTGCGCAGGCCGGCGACCTGAATCTCCGAATCGAAATGGCCGATGTTGCAGACGATGGCGCGGTCCTTCATGGCCCGCATATGTTCGATGGTGATGACGTCGACATTGCCGGTCGCCGTGCAGAAGATGTCGGCGCGCGGCGCCGCCTCTTCCATCGTCGTCACTTCATAGCCTTCCATCGCCGCCTGCAGCGCGCAGATCGGATCGATTTCGGTGACGATGACGCGGCAGCCAGCGTTGCGCAGCGACGCCGCCGAGCCCTTGCCGACGTCGCCATAGCCGGCGATGCAGGCGACCTTGCCGGCCATCATCACGTCGGTGGCGCGGCGCACGCCGTCGACCAGCGACTCGCGGCAGCCATAGAGATTGTCGAACTTCGACTTCGTGACCGAGTCGTTGACGTTGATCGCCGGCCACAGGAGCTTGCCCTCCTTGTGCATCGTATAAAGGCGATGCACGCCGGTCGTGGTCTCCTCGGTGACGCCTTTGATCGCCTCGGCGTTGCGCTTGTAGAAGCCAGGATTGGCCTTCAGGCGCTTCTTGATCGCGGCGTAGAGAACTTCTTCCTCTTCATTCGAGGCGGTCTCAAGAAAGGCGACGTCGCCCTGCTCGGCGCGCAGGCCAAGATGGATGAGCAGCGTCGCATCGCCGCCGTCGTCGAGAATCATGTTCGGGCAGCCGCCGTCGCCCCATTCGAAAATCTTGTGGGTGTAGTCCCAGTAGTCTTCGAGGCTCTCGCCCTTCTTGGCGAAGACAGGCGTGCCGGTCGCGGCGATGGCGGCGGCGGCGTGATCCTGCGTCGAATAGATGTTGCACGACGCCCAGCGCACATCGGCGCCGAGCGCTTTCAGCGTCTCGATCAGCACGGCCGTCTGGATGGTCATGTGCAGCGAGCCGGCGACGCGCGCGCCTTTCAAGGGCTGCGTCGGACCATATTCGGTGCGGGTCGCCATCAGGCCCGGCATTTCCGTCTCGGCGATGGCGATTTCCTTGCGGCCCCATTCGGCCAGCGAAAGGTCGGTGACGGCGAAATCGTTAAAGTGATGTGCGGTCATGCGAAATCCTTCTGTTTCTCGTGCGTGGCCCGGTCGGGGCTGTCTTTCCCGACGCTTTGCGTGAGCCAAAACGATCGGGAATCCAGAGCCGGACCAGTATTCCTGGAGTGGCTCTGGATTCCCGGTCAGGCCTGCGGCCCACCGAGAATGACCCGCCAAGGAACGGCTCAGTCTATTCCCGCCGCCGGTCCAGCCCGGCGGCTCGGAGCGAGCCTATAGCAGGGGCGGCCGAGAATGGCAATAAAGATATAAAGATTTCTTTATGTCTATCCGCCGAAGAGGGAGAGTCGCGGCAACAAATCGAAACAAACGCGCCGGAATCTCGACACAGCTGTGCGGAATCCTCGGCTTGGAACTCGCCGCTCGCTCGGAGCCGCGAGTAAATGAAACTCCCGACCTTGACCGAAACCGCATCAAGCGCCGCCGAAGGGCGATTGATCCTCGTCGTAGAAGACGATCAGGAAATCAGATCGCTCATATCGAAATACCTTAGCGACCACGGGTTTAAGGTGATGGTCGCCCAAGACGGCAAACAGATGGATGAAGTCCTCGCGAACGCGCAGGTCGATCTCATCGTGCTCGACGTCAACCTTCCCGATGAGGATGGATTTTCGATCTGCATGCGCTTGCGGAACACACGCAGCCCCCCATTGATCATGTTAACCGCGCGCGGCGAAGACACGGACCGGATACTCGGCATCGAACTCGGCGCCGACGATTATCTGGTCAAACCCTTCGTTCCGCGTGAACTGCTCGCGCGAATCGGCGCCGTCCTTCGGCGGACGGCTCCGGGCATCGAACCCGCCCAGCAAGTTAACGCCTATTGTTTCTCCGGCTTTCTTTTGGACCCTTCCGCGCGTCGCCTGTTGGGGCCGACAGGCGTAAGGGTGATTCTGACGAGCGCTGAATTCGACCTGTTGCTGACGTTCTCCCGCAATCCCGGAAAAGTATTCTCGCGCGACGAACTGAAGGCGGCGTCAACGTCCGAGCGGAGCGTGGACATCCTGATCAGCCGGCTTCGTCAAAAGATCGAGAATGACCCGCGAGACCCGGCGCACATTCAGACGGTCCGCTCTATCGGCTACACGTTCACGGCGAAAGTCAGCATTCAGTGAGATCGTCTGCGCTCCGAAATATCAATGTGCAGCTGGGACTTCTCCTCCTCCTATGCGTCGGCCTGTTCCACGCAGCGGTGACCGCGATCCTTTTCTTGTCTGAACCCGTTCCCGGCGCCCCTCGGGACCTGAGCGCCTCAATCGTCGTGGCGGCCCTGACGGCGTTGGACGCCGCCTCGGCCGCCGAAAGGCCGGCGATCGCCACAGCCTTTAACGCAAACCTTCCGGGGTTTCACGTCGCGCTCTCAGCGCCTGGAGTCGCCGCGCGCAACAAGGGTCATCCGGCCTATTTCCGATCTCGCCTTCCCGTCGGAGTCGAGATCGAAGCCCACGATGACGACAAGCAATTTAGCGGGTCCTTGCACGACGGTCAGAAATTCGTCCTGGACGCTCCGACCCGGCATCCTGGATTTTCTCGGTTCGCGATAATCACCCTCGGCTTCGTCGCGATCAGTCTGTTCGTCTTCGCCTTATGGGCCGCGCTGTCGCTTACGCGCCCCCTCACGAATTTCGCAAACGCTGCAGAATCCTTCGGGCTCGACGGCGTTCCGGCGCAGCTAGCGGAGACCGGGCCCGCAGAGATCCGCAAGGCGACGCGGGCCTTCAACCGCATGCAGCGTCGCATCGCGGAGATGGCCTCCCAACGAACGAGGATGTTGACGTCCGTTAGCCACGACCTTCGAACTCCGATTACGCGAATGCGTCTTCGCGCCGAATACATCGAAAGCAGCGACACGAAAGTGAAACTGCTGCGTGACCTCGACCAGATGGAGGCGATGGTCCGCGGCTGCCTGGATTACTTGCGCGGCGGTTTCCAGCAGGAGGTAGTGGCGCTGGATCTGGCGAGTCTGTTGCAGGCGGTTGTCGATCAGTTCTGCGATGTGGGCGCCGACGCACGTTACGAGGGAGTCGATCACGTAAACGTTCTGGGCAGTCCAGAAGATTTGGAGCGCGCGTTCTCCAACCTCATAGACAATTCGATAAAATACGGGAAAAGCCCCGAAGTCCGGCTGTTGGAAAGCGATGAAGCAGCGGTTGTCGAGGTCGTCGACAGAGGTCCGGGCATCCCCCAGGAAAAGAGGGAATCGATGCTCGAGCCTTTCGAGCGAGGAGACGTAGGCGCGTCCTCGAACGTAAACGAGGGATTTGGCCTGGGCTTGGCGATCGCGCGCGCGATCGTGGAAGCTCACGGCGGACGCCTCACGTTGGATGAGCGGACCGGCGGCGGCCTGATTGCAAGGGTGTCGCTGCCGAAAGCCGAACTCGAAACAAAACGAAACAAATTGAGCAAATAAATGTCTCCTGTGAGTCCGACCTTGGGGACCCAAAGAGGGTCATCGGGATGTCGATACATCAATCAGGTCCGGGCCGCGCCGCACTATCGGGAAAGACCATCGCGGTCGTGCATCCTGCGTGGCATTCCTGCGGAACGCACCAGGTCATCGCAAGTCAAATAAGGGCCTATAACAAACTTGGCGCGCGCGTGCTCTCCGTTGCGCTTATGGACGATGTCACGCCCTCGATCGGCCGCGGCGAACGCTGGAAGAACTACAGGCTGCATAGTCAGGACCTCGCAGCCGACGAAAGATATGAATCGTCCGCCACGATCGCGGACCTCTTCAAGACAACGCTCCTAAAGGACGGTTGGTTGCCCTTGATCCATGGCGACCACGCAACCTGGCTAGTGGAGCTCGTGAAGCGCGCGCCTTTGCCCGAAGCGCTCGATACGGTCGCCATCGACCTGATCCACGCCAACCATTTCTTCGTGATGCCTTTCGTCGAAAGAATGCGCGAAAGGCGCCGCGTTCCCGTCGTGCTAGACACTCACGACATTCAGGCTCGGCAGTACGAGTTACGGAATCGCGCTGGGTTTAGCATCCCGCCGCATGTTCGCTATAACAGCATGCTTGCGACCGAACTCGACTGGCTCAGGCGCGCCGACGTTTGCATTCACTTGAATTCAGAAGAATATGCGACGTTCGACCAGCTTCTGCCTCAGTCTCGTCACGAACTGATCTATCCGTCGATAGCCGCCGTGGCTCCCGACCAAAATGGCGATCGGGCTATTTTTGTCGCAGGCGACAACGCCGCCAACTACATCAGCGTCCGATGGTTTCTGAAATGTATTGTGCCGCATGCGCCTGAAATGTCGATTTCGATTTTTGGCGACATCGCCGATGGCGTGAAAAGGCGTGACAGGCCGTTGTATGAACAACATCGCAATCTTTTCCGGGGCAGGATCGCCGACATAGAGTCCGCCTACGCCGACGCAGCGATCATTCTCCTCCCGACAAGAGAAGGGCACGGCCTTTCAATCAAGACCGTGGAAGCTCTGTCCAGCGGACTGCCGATCGTCGCGACGTCGAAGGCTTTCAGGGGCATGGAGATCGATCCGTCGCGGCTTCGCAACGTCTACATTGCGAACGACGCCAGCGAATTCGCCGCCGCCATGGTCAAGTGTCGCGCCATGAGCGAACGAAGCGAACCGGCAGCGAGCGATACGCGCGCGCTATACGAAGAGAGATACTCATTGGAACACTTTGCGCGTCGGCTCGGCGACGTCGCATGCAAATTGATGGCGCGAATGCAAATGACGTGATCCCACGCCGGCGACGCTTTTTATGGCGGCGATAGGGTTTTCCCGCGGGCAAGAGTTTCTTGCAAAAGATCGGAGATGTCTCAGACGACGACCGAACGAATGACCGCTTAGGCTTATAAGCGGCAATTTGCGCCGACCGGCTGTTGGCCCCGCTACCCTTCCCCCTCCGCATGATCTATACCGGTCGCAACGCACCTCCCGCCCCGGTAGCTTCGCCGCCATGTTCTCCGCCCTAAAAAACTTCATCAACGAACTCACCGGCGAGGCCGAGCGGCCCAAGGCCTTTGAGGCCGAGGATTATCAGCTCGCCGCCGCGGCGCTTCTCGTCCATATCGCCTCGATCGACGGCGAATTCGACGACAAGGAGAAGGCCCGTATCCGGCAGCTCGTCGAGGCGCGCTTCGGCCTTGAAGGGGACGAGGCGGCCGAACTGATCGACTCAGCGCGCGAGAGCGAGCGCGACGCCGTCGACCTCTATCGCTTCACCAGCGTCTTGAAGCGCCGGCTCGACGAGGACGGGCGCCGCCAGATCATCGGCATGCTTTGGGACATGGCGCATGCGGACGGCGCAGTGCACGAATTCGAGGAGAATGTCGTCTGGCGCGTCGCCGAATTGCTCGGCGTCTCGACCCGCGAGCGCGTCGAGCTGCGCCGCGAGTTCCGCGACGCCGCCGCCCCGGCCCCCGGCGGCCCCTGGTCGCCGCGCAACGCTGGCGACGCATGACGCGGACGGCGGAAGGGATGCGTCCGGTCGCGATCATCACCGGCGCGTCGGACGGGATCGGCGCGGAGCTTGCCCGCATCTTTGCGGCCAAGGGCCATGAGCTCGCGCTCGTCGCCCGGCGCGGCGACCGGCTGGAGGCTCTGGCCGATGAAATCGCTGGGAACGGCGCGGCGCGACCGCTGCCGATCCAACTCGATCTTACCGAACAAGGCGCTGCGGACGTTCTATCGGAGCGACTCGCCGAAGCCGGTCTCGCGCCAAACTTCCTGGTCAACAACGCAGGCTTCGGCCTCATGGGCCGGGCGATCGAACTCGACGCTTCCGAGCAACTCGCGATCATCGATCTCAACATGCGCGCGCTGACTGCGCTGACCCTGCGCTTTCTGCCGTCGATCGTCGCGGCGAAGGGCGGCGTGCTCAATGTCGCTTCGGTCGCGGCCTTCATGCCGGGGCCGGGCTTCGCCGTCTATTACGCCACCAAGGCCTATGTGCGCTCATTCAGCGAAGCGCTGTCGCAGGAATTGAAGCCCTCGGGCGTGAAGGTCGCGTGCCTTTGCCCCGGTCCGGTGCAAACCGGCTTTCAGGCGCGCGCCGGCTTCGACTTTTCCGGCGTCATGGGGGCGATGAAGCCGGCGATGCTGCCGGCGGCGGAAGTGGCGCGCCAGGGCTATGAAGGGCTGATGGCCGGCAAGCGCGTCATCGTGCCGGGATTGGTCAACCGCATGTTCGTCTGGGGCTCGGCGGCGGCGCCGCGCGCGCTGCTGCTGCCGCTGCTCGCGATCGCCCAGCAGCGCCGCTGATCGACGCTACGGCGACGCCTATCGCTTTGGCGAGATCTGTCCGGCCAAAGGGCAAGGGGGGCGGCGCTGACGGCCGCTCTGCTTGAGAGAGACAGTTAGATCCGAAGCAAATGAAGAAATATTTGAGTATAAACTAGCCAGTTTTAATAATATCTACCGCGGATTTCAGAGGGTCGGTTGGAACGGTGAAAAATCCTTGGAATGGCCGATCGAGCTCCACTAGCAGAAAGATTGCCCCGGAGACGCATATAGACGCGGCGATAAGCCCAACCGCCGCCGTCCAGTGATTGTGCGAGATGACGCCAAAATTGAAAAAAACCGTCACAAGCAAGGCGATCAGAAATATGACCACCTCCAGCGGTATATTGGCGTTCAAGTCGTTATAGATTTTTCATTTTATACCGGTAATTTCTTGCGTTAAATTAAGAGCGGTCGTCTTCGCCCATGATTTTTTCGGATCTTCCGCTTCTAAAGAGAGCACTGCTTCGCGAAAGGAATCGATTTTGGCTTTCTTAAAAGCCTCCCTTTGGTTAATGTAATTGTCGCTCGCGACCTGCAATAGATCGATCTGGCCCTGCATAGAGCGTATTATTTTCGTCCTCGCTGCGTCGGCTTCGTCGCCGAACAAATCCAACACGCGATGCAATAGAATGACCTTAGACGCTTGCATTCTTACCTCGTCAACTTTCTTATCAAAATTATTTTTTGCAGTTATCAATAAAAACCCGAGGCAAACTGCAAGCAATGCGCCAATCATGTTTCTCAGCGCCTTGAATTGATCTCTAGATATTCCATCAAGCCAGCTCTCTTTGAGACGCAATGTAATATAAAATCCAAATATAGCTGCAAGCAATGTTGCGAAAAAATTTATTATAGCTAGATATATGCTATTCACGAGTATTTCCTCCGCAGAATCTTACCTCGCAAGCACGCCATTTCCAGAAGACGCCAAGACCTTTGCGTGGCCGCAGCAATCTTGACCGCCTGGAAATAACATAAATTTAATCCCCATATGACTGTCCAAAAAAAGCGAGCCTTGCGGCCCGCTTTCATTTCCTCACGCGTCGAAGCGCTTATTCCTCGACGACTTTCGGCTTCAGGACCTGACGGCCGCGATACATGCCGGTCTTGAGATCGACGTGATGCGGCCGGCGGAGTTCGCCGGAATCTTTGTCTTCGATATAGGTCGGCGCCTTGAGGGCGTCGGCGGAGCGGCGGAAGCCTCGCTTCATCGGCGAGGTTTTTCTTTTCGGAACGGCCATTTATTCTCTCTCTCGACGGACGCGCGGGCACAACGCCGCGCGGCGGAAACTGGCCCGGGGCCTATACGCGAAATCTCGCCCTCTGGCTACCCCTGCCTCTTTTTCCCCTATCGGATCGCGTTCGGCGGCACGGGCGCGCCCGGCTCCCTGTCATAGGCGCTCTTTTCGGCCCCCGACAGCATTGCCGGATCGTCCTCGACAAGCTTGCTGGCGCCGCGATCGTCGATCTGGCTGCGCGCCGCCGCGACCGGCCCCGCCCGCATGCCGGTGGTTGAGGCGAGCCAGCTGCGCCACTGATCGGCCGAGCCGTTGAACGTGTTCTGGTCGACGGCGCCGGTGATGCCCGGCACGCGCCCGTCGGAGCGATACTGCCAGAACGTCCAGTCGCGGTCGCCGTAGCGAACTTTGGGATGGTATTTCGTCGAGCGCACCCAGATCGGATATTCGGACAAAGCGTTCGAATGCAGGATCGCCTGATAGAAGTCGACCGAGGAATAGATGATCGGCTTCTTGCCGTAGTGGCGCTCCATCTGCGTCAGCATGTCCTTCATGTCGCGCAGCACTTCCTCGCGATAGAGGGTGCGTTTGCAGGTTCCCGACGTCGGCGTCGCCTCGACGTCGAGCACGGGCGGCAGCGCGTCCGGCTCGTTCGGCACGACGCTGGCGAAATTGCCGATCTCTTCATGCGGCTGGCGACACCAGTAAACGAAGTGATAGGCGCCGCGCGGCACGCCGGCCGCCTTCGCCGCCGCCCAATTATAGGCGAATTTCGAGTCGACCCGGTCGCCGCCTTCGGTGGCCTTGATGAAGGCGAAGGAGACGCCGGCGTCCTTCACCTGCTCCCAGTCGATATTCCCCTGATATTTCGAGACGTCGATACCGTGGACGGCGAATTCGGCGCTGCGGGTGGCGGGGAAACGATGAAGTTCCGTCTCCGGCACGGCGTAGGCGAGGAAGCTCGGATCGCGCTTGGGATTGATCAGTGGGGCGCTGGTCTGGAGCCGCGCCCGGCGCGAAAAACTCGGATCGTAGGAACTGCCGCAGCCGGCGAGCGTCGCCGCAGCGAGGGCGACGCAACCGGTGGCGAGGGCACGTGAAGGAAATCGTTTCAACGGGCGCATTTCGTCAAATTATCTCCACAGGCGGTAACGGAGCGTAAACGCGCCGCCGCGCCTCAGCCCAAATGGAACCACAAACTGGCGATTGTAAGGAAAGAGCTGTAGCCGACGACGTCGGTGATCGTCGTCACAAAGGGCCCCGAGGAGACTGCAGGGTCGAATTTCAGCCGGTCGCAGACGAGAGGCACGACAACGCCGCCGAACGCGCCGGCGACCAGATTGGTGAACATCGCCAGGGCCATAACCGGGCCAAGGCCGATATTGTGAAACCAGGTCGCGGCGACGGTCCCGGTCACCAGGCCAAAGGCCGCGCCGTTAACCGCGCCTATGGCGAGCTCCCGGAAAATGATCCGCAAGGCGTTGCCGCGGTTAAGCTCCCGCGTCGCGAGCGACCGCACGGCTACGGTCATGGTCTGCGTCGCCGAGCTTCCCCCTTGCCCCGCGACCATCGGCCCGAGCACGGCTAGCGCGACCATCTGTTCGAGCTGCAACTGGAAGGTCTTGAGGACGGAGGAGGTGACGAAAGCGGCCAGCATGTAAATGAAGAGCCAGGTGAAACGGCTTCGGACGATCCACCAGAAATCGTCGGTCAGCTCTT
>NZ_JAKFWS010000043.1 GCF_021731785.1 Methylocystis sp. | reverse complement strand
CGAAGTTCGTCGCCGGCGACATGCCCTAAGCGATACTGACGAATTGAAATAAAGAGCCCCCGGCCCACAAAGCCGGGGGTTTTTCTATGACAACCCGCGCAGACCGACATAGCCTCCAATGCGCCGCACGTCGCTGCGGAGGCCGTCCAGCGTGATCTCGGCCCGACGAATTTTGCCGCGGGCAGTAACGGGCGTCAGTCGCGTTCGTCGTTGCTTTCGGCGCAACGACTCGACGTTGCGCATTCTTCTACTGCGCTTGTTTCGTCGGGCTGCGCTCATTATAAAATGGCGGGGCTCCCTGGAGATCGGCGGAGCCGTCGACGCCGTAAAGCCGGTCTCCGCTCGCTTATCGCCTTTGACACCGCGCCCGAGGAGCCCGCGCCGCCCCAATGTCCGATCTTGCCGAAGTCTTCCGCGCCGGCACGGAGAACGCCTGGATTTTCGCGCCGAGCGCTGTGGCGTTGGGCGCCCTGCACGGGCTCGAACCCGGTCATTCGAAAACGATGATGGCGGCGTTCATCGTTGCGATTCGTGGCACGGTGGCGCAGGCGGTGCTGCTTGGACTCGCGGCGACGATCTCGCACACGGCGATTGTTTGGGCGATCGCGCTGACGGGACTCTATTTCGGCGCTCAACTCAACGTCGAAGCGAACGAACCCTATCTGCAGATCGTTTCAGGCGCGCTGATCATCGCCGTCGCTCTCTGGATGATCTGGCGAAGCTGGCGCGATATTGCGGCCAGCAGACCCGTGACGACGCCGGCGCATGAGAGCGGCCCGCTTCCCGCCGCCGCAGCAGCGCATGGGCATGCGCATGGCGGCGCGCATGTTCATGCCCATGACGAGGGCCTCCCTCACAGTCACGAGGAAGAGGAATTCGAAAGCGAGCTCCTTGACGTCGATCCGACCGTCTACGCTGACGCGCATGAGCGCCAACATGCGTTGGATATTGAGCGGCGTTTCGCCAATCGCCGGGTGACCACCGGACAGATCATTCTGTTCGGCCTGACCGGGGGGCTCATTCCCTGTCCGGCGTCGATCACTGTGCTTCTCCTTTGCCTGCAGGTCGGGCGCATCGGACTGGGGGCGCTGCTGGTGCTGTGCTTCAGCGTCGGTCTGGCGCTGACCCTCGTGCTGGTCGGGGTGGCGGCGGCGCTTGGCCTGCGTCACGCCGCTTCGCGCTGGCCGGACATTGAAGCCCTCGCGGCGCGCGCGCCCTATCTCTCCGGCGCGATCGTCGCCGCGGTCGGCGCCTATACGATCGCTGCGGGCGCAGCCGCCTTGGCGTAATTATTTATCGGGGTGAAACGCCAATTTCGCCACCCTGGCGGTGATCGGCGCGTCGAGAAAGAAGTCCAGCGCGGCGTCGACCCTGGAATCGACGGCGTAGGTCGAGAAGTCGGTCATGCCTTCTTTCTTCAAGACCTGCACATCGATGAAGAAATTGCCGCTGCAGTCCTTTGCCGGACGAACGAGAATGGCGTGCGCGGCGTCGGCGACGATCTCGGGCTTGCGCGACCGGCGCAGCAGTTCCTCGCCGCCGAGCAGATTGCCGACCGCGGCCGTCGCGATCGCGGTCTCCGGCCACAGCGAATTCACGGCGACGCCGTCGGCCGCGAGGTCCGTTGCGAGGCCGAGCGTCACGAGGCTCATCCCATATTTCGACATTGTGTAGGCGAGGTTGGGAGAAAACCATTTGGGATTCAAATCCACCGGCGGTGAAAGCGTCAAAATGTGCGGATTGTCGGATTTGCGCAGATGCGGCAGCGCCGCCTTGCAGCAAAGATAGGTTCCGCGCGCATTGATCTGATGCATCAGATCGAAGCGTTTCATGTCGAGCGCGTCGATACCGCGCAGATCGATGGCGCTGGCGTTGTTGACCAGGATATCGATGCCGCCAAAGCATGACACGGCTTGATTGACCGCCGCTTCCACCTGATCCTCGAAGCGAATGTCGCAGGGGACGGCGAGCGCCTGTCCACCCGCCGCTTCGATCTCGGCTGCGGCGGTGTAGATCGTGCCCGGAATTCTCGGGTTTTCCGTCACGCTCTTGGCTGCGACCACGACATTGGCGCCGTCGCGCGCGGCGCGCATCGCAATGGCGAGGCCGATGCCGCGGCTGGCGCCGGTAATGAAGAGCGTCCTGCCGGCAAGCGAGCGCGTCGCGGAGCCTGTCATGGCGCGCGCGCGCCGTGGTTCGTCGCGAAACTCACGCGGCGACCTGCGCCGGGTAGCCGGCTTCGGTGATCGCCTTGGCGAGCGCCTCAGCGTCCTTCGGCGACGGCGTCACATCGACCCTGCCCGTGCTGAGATCGACTTTGACGTCGGCGTTCGGCTCAACCGATTGCACCGCCTTGGTGACATGCTTCACGCACATATTGCAGGTCATGTCCTTCACATTGAATGTCGTCATCGCTTCCTCCTTGATTTCGTTTTCCGCCGCTTCTGGTTCGATCGGCGACGGTTGCTCGGCGGCGTCGGCGCCCGAAACGACCGGGGGCTCGAATCGGCGCAGGCGCAGCGCATTGGTGAGCACAAAAACGCTGGACAACGCCATGGCCGCTGCGCCGAACATCGGCGAGAGCAGCATGCCGTTCACCGGATAGAGCGCGCCCGCCGCAACCGGTATCAGCACGACATTGTAGCCGAACGCCCAGAACAGATTCTGTTGGATGTTGCGCATCGTCGCATGCGAAATCGCGAGCGCCGCCGGAACCTTGGCGAGATCGCCCGACATCAGCACCACGTCGGCCGCTTCGATCGCAATGTCGGTTCCTGTGCCGATCGCGATCCCGGCGTCGGCGGCCGCAAGCGCCGGCGCGTCATTCACGCCGTCGCCGACGAAAGCGATTTTGTTGGCCTCTCGCAGACGTTCGAGCGTCGCGACTTTTCCGTCAGGAAGAACTCCGGCGACGACCTCGTCGATTCCGAGTCTCGCGGCGATGGCTTTCGCCGTGCGCTCGTCGTCGCCGGTGATCATCGCCGTCTTCACGCCGATCGAATGAATCGCGTCGATCGCCGCGCGGCTCGTCGGCTTAAGATCGTCGGCGACGCAGAGTATCGCGCCAAGCTTCCCCTCGACCGCGACGTAAAGCGGCGTCTTTCCTTCCTCGGCGAGCCTCTGCGCGTCCTGCGCGAAGGACGTCGCGTCGACGCCGAGCGTCGTCATGTAGCGCTCGGCGCCGATGGCGACGGTCTTGCGGTCGACGATACCCGTGACCCCCATGCCGGCGACGGATTTGAAGTCGGCGCAGGGCGAAAGCGTCAGATCTGCGGCCTTGGCGGCGGCGACCAGCGCGGCGCCCACGGGATGTTCCGACTGTGCCTCGACGCTTGCGGCAAGCCGCAGAAGCTCGTTCTCCTTCTTGCCGGGGGTCGCGACGAGATCGGTCAGGCGCGGCTTGCCATAAGTGAGCGTGCCGGTTTTGTCGAAGGCAATCAGCGTCACGTCGCGCAGCGTTTGCAGGGCCTCGCCCTTGCGGAACAGGACGCCGAGCTCCGCCGCGCGGCCCGTTCCGGTCATGATCGCGGCCGGCGTCGCCAGTCCCATGGCGCAGGGGCAGGCGATGATGAGTACGGCGACGGCGTTGACCAGCGCATACGTCAGACGCGGCTCCGGTCCAACCAGCATCCAGATGACGAAGGTCAGCGTGGCGACCGCAAAGACAGCCGGCACGAAGACGGCGGTGACGCGATCGACCATCGCCTGAATCGGCAGCTTGGCGCCCTGCGCCTGCTCGACCATGCGGATGATGCCGGCGAGCGTCGTATCCCCGCCGACGCGGGTCGCGCGAAACGAGAAGGCGCCGGAGCCGTTGACGGTCGCCCCGGTGACCGCGGCGCCCGGCCTTTTGGCGACGGGCGCCGGTTCGCCGGTCACCATCGACTCGTCGACATGGGACGCGCCTTGCGTCACCACGCCGTCGGTCGGAATGCGTTCGCCAGGCCGCACCAGAACGATGTCGCCGACGCGCACGTCATCGATATCGACGTCGACGGTCGCGCCGTCATGCTCGACGCGGGCGGTTTTCGGCTGAAGCCGCGCCAGCGCGCGGATCGCTTCCGACGTGCGGCCTTTGGCGCGCGCTTCGAGATAGCGGCCGAACAGGATGAGGGTAACGATGACGACCGCCGCCTCGTAATAGACATGCACTGAGCCCGCCGGCAGCACATCGGGCGCGAAGGTCGCGACGACCGAATACAGATAGGCGCTGAGCGTGCCCGTGGCGACGAGCGCGTTCATGTCGGGCTGGCGCCGCAGCAGCGACGAAATTCCCTTGAGGAAGAAAATGAGGCCGGGACCGAACAGTACGACGCTGGCAAGCAGGAAGGAAATCTCGCGGATTCTCTCTTCACCGATCACGCCCATCGTCCAGTGATGAACGGCGGGAATGAGATGTCCGCCCATTTCGACCAAGAAGATCGGAGCCGTCAGAATGGCGGCGACGATGAGGCGGAAGCGCAGCACGCGCATTTCCTCCTCGCGTCGCGCTCGTTCGCGATCGGCGCCGCCTGAATCGGTCTCGATCTGTCGCGGCTCATAGCCGGCCTGCGAGATGGCGCGGCGCAGACGGTCGGTAAGGCCGGGGCCAGAGAGGGCGCGCACGGATGCGCGTTCTGTCGCGAGATTGACCTTCGCCTCAAGCACGCCCGGAACGGCGCTCAGCGCTTTTTCAACATGCGACACGCAGGAGGCGCAGGTCATCCCGCCGACGCCGATCTCGATCGTCTCGACGACCGCCTCGTAGCCTGCGTCCGAGACTGATTTCACGATTTGCGTAAGGCTGGCCCCGGGCGCGAGCGAAACCTCCGCCCGTTCAGTGGCGAGATTGACGCTGGCGGCGTTCACGCCCGGCGTATGCGCAAGCGCCTTTTCGACATGCGACACGCAGGAGGCGCAAGTCATGCCGCGGACCGTGAAGTCGAGGCGTTCGCCGCCCGGTAACGGTGTTTGAGCGTTCATACTTGCCGCCTCGTTCACAACGCCCTCGCGCATCAGTCTAAAGCCACCGACGCGTGCGCGCCATATAGGACCGATAGTCGTCGCCAAATTTCTCAAGAAGATGCCGCTCTTCCGGCTCTATGGCGAGCTTTGTCAGGCCAAACGCCAGAGCGGGCGTCAACAACAGCGTAAATGGCGAGCCGAGGAAGAGACCCAGGCCGAAAATCAGGGCGACATGCGACACATAGATTGGATTGCGCGAAAAGCGAAACGGTCCCTCTGTGACGAGAAAAGACGCCGCGCGATGCGGCAGGATCGTCGTTTGATGGCGCGACAGAATGCGAAAGCACCAGACATCATTGGCCAGCGCAAGCATGACGATCGCTGCGCCGGCGACCTGTATGAGGGACGAGGAGGCGCGATCGATGAGCGAAGCCCGGGTTGCGGCGTCGAGCGCAAGCCCGGCGGCGAGGGTCATCGCCATCAGGATCGGCGGCCAGGGAATGCTGGAAGGCGAAGCATCGGCGCGTATCGGCGCGTTCATTGCGGCTGCTCCGGGAGAGCTTTGAGTCATAAAATCGCGTCTCGGCGCGCCGTTTTCAAGTGAGTCCGTCAAGGCGCGCTTGACGATCTTCTCGCAGGCTGTCAAGAGTCCCTTGACAGAGGGGTCTCGATGCTCACCCTGCCTAAACGTAAACTTCGCTGCTCGTTCTGCAAGAAGTCGGAAACTCAGGTCGCCCGGCTCATCGGTGGCGCCGCTGGCGGCTATATTTGCGAAGACTGCGTCAGCGTGTGCAACAAGATCCTTGACGCTGCGCCTTCGCCGTTCAAGAGCTGGGACGATCTCACCGAGGAGCAATTATTGTCGTCGATCAAGGCGAGCGAAGCCAGCATCACGGCGCTGCATTCGCTCATCCACACGCAAATCGAGGCGCTTCGCAAACGCGAAGTCAGCTGGACGGCGATCGGCAAGGCGCTCGGCGTCTCCCGCCAAGCGGCTTGGGAGCGGTTCTCCTGATAAAGGATCGATCCGACATGCTCGATCGCTACGCGCAGGATCTCGCCGATCTCGCCGCGCGCGGCAGATTGCGCGCGCTGCCGCCGCGCGTCGGGATGGATTTCGCGTCGAACGACTATCTGGCGCTCGCCGAATCGCCGGAACTCGCCGAGGCGGTGAGCGCGGCGCTTGCGCGCGGCGTTCCTGTCGGCGCCGGCGGGTCACGGCTCTTGCGCGGCAATCATTCGGAGCATGAAGCGCTGGAAGAAGAGGCGGCGGGTTTTTTTGGCGCTGAAAGCGCGCTTTTTTTCAGCGCCGGCTTTACGGCCAATGAGGCGCTGCTTTCCACCGCGCCTCAGCGCGAGGATCTTATTCTCTATGATGCGCTCGCGCACGCCAGCGCTCATGAGGGCATGCGATTGGCGCGCGCGCCGAATGCGCGATTTGCGCATAATGACGTCGGCGCCGCCGAGGATGCGATCCGCGCCTGGCGCGAAAAGGGCGGGCGCGGGCGCGTCTGGATCGTGGTCGAGAGCCTCTACAGCATGGATGGCGATAGGGCGCGGCTTGACGATCTGTGCGCACTCGCCGAGCAAAACGAAGCCTTCCTGCTAATCGACGAGGCGCACGCGACGGGAGTCTATGGTCCGGGCGGCCGCGGACTCGCGGCGCGTTTTGAAGGCAAGGACAATGTCATTACCCTGCATACCTGCGGCAAAGCGCTGGGAGTCGCGGGCGGACTGCTCTGTCTGCCGCGCGTCTTGCGCGACTTCATGATCAACCGCTGCCGGCCGTTCATCTTCGCGACCGCGCCATCGCCCATGATCGCCGCTTGCGTGCGCGCGGCGCTCAAGATCATCGAAGCGGCCGACGACCGGCGCGCTGAGCTGATGTCGCGCATCGACTTCGCCGGTGCCGAGCTGCGGCGCCTCTGTGCGATCGAGCCGTCGGGAAGCCAGATTCAACCCATCATTGTCGGCGACGATGTCCGAGCGACGACTCTTGCGTCACGCCTGCAGGCGCTCGGTTACGATATTCGCGCCATTCGTCCGCCGACTGTGCCGGAGGGCTCCGCGCGGCTGCGCATCGCCCTGACGCTCAATACGCGCAAGCAAGACGTCGCGCAGATGATCGCGCATCTTGGCGAAGAGTTAGCTAGGCTCGAACCATGAACCGCCGCTTCGTCATCGTCGGAACGGACACCGGCGTCGGCAAGACGATCGTCTCCGCCGCGATCGTCGGGGCGATCGACGCCTATTATTGGAAGCCGGTGCAGGCGGGCCTCAGCGACGAGACGGACTCGCAGACCGTTGCGCGGCTTTCCGGCGCGCCCGCAGATCATATTTTCACTGAGGCGTGGCGGCTGCGTCGCGCCGCTTCGCCGCATCTTGCCGCCCGCGACGAAGGCGTCGACATCGACGCCGCGGCGCTGAACCCGCCGCAGTGCTCTGGTCCGCTGGTGATCGAGACGGCGGGCGGCGTGATGACGCCGCTCAGCGACCGCGCACTGACCATCGATGTGCTGGAGCGCTGGCGGCTGCCCGTCGTTGTCGTCGCGCGCACGAGCCTCGGCACGATCAATCACAGCCTGCTCACGCTCGAAGCGTTGCGCAGACGCGGCGTTTCGATAACGGGAATGATTTTCGTCGGCGACGCCGACGCCGACGCGCAACGCTCGATCGAGACGATCGGCGGCGTGCGCATTCTCGGCCGTTTGCCGAAGCTCAATCCCTTGAACCAGAAAACGCTCGGAGCCGCGTTCAACGCCGCAATCGCGCGCGACGCCTTTGGGAGCGGCGCATGAGCCTCGTCGCCGACTCTCCGGTCTGGCGGCCGTTCACCCAGCATGCGTTGCAGCCCGCCGCCTTCAAGATCGCGCGCGCCGAAGGCGCCTGGCTTGAAGCCGAGGACGGCACGCGCTTTCTCGACGCCATCTCGTCCTGGTGGGTGATCACCCACGGCCATCGCCATCCGGCGATCATGCAGGCGATCCGCGAGGAAACCGAACGGCTCGATCAGATCATTTTCGCCGGCTTCACCCATGAGCCGGCGGAGGCCCTAGCGCGGCGCCTCGTTACGCTGACGCCGCCGGGGCTCGACTATGTGTTTTATTCCGACAGCGGCTCCACCTGCGTCGAAGTAGCGATCAAGATGGCGCTCGGCTTCTGGCGCAATCGTGGAGACTCGCGCACGCGCGTCGTTGCGCTCGAACATGGCTATCATGGCGATACGATTGGAACGATGTCGGCCGGCGCGCGCTCGCCTTTCAACGCGCCTTATGAGCCATTGCTCTACGAGGTGACGCGCATACCTTTTCCGATGCGTGGACGCGAGCAGGAAACGCTCGACGCGTTGGAGCGCGCCTGTCGCGACAAGCCGGCCGCCTTGCTTGTCGAGCCGCTCATCTTGGGCGCCGGCGGCATGCTGATGTACGGCGCCGATACGCTCGCGGAGATGAGGCGCATCTGCGCTCATTACGGCGTGCTGTTCATTGCCGACGAAGTGATGACGGGCTTCGGACGCACCGGAACGCTGTTCGCCTGCGAGCAGGCGGACGTCATTCCGGACATCGCCTGCTACGCCAAGGGTCTTACCGGCGGCGCGCTGCCGCTCGCCGTCACAATGTGCAGGAGCGAAATTTTCGAGGCGCATCTGTCGCAGGATCGGGCGCGCGCTTTTTTTCACTCGAGCTCCTATACCGCCAATCCGATCGCCTGCGCCGCCGCGCTCGCCAATCTCGACGTGTGGGCGACGGGCGAACCCGCCACCCGCGTCGCGGCGCTTTGCGACATGCAGGCGACGCGCTTAGCGCGCTTTGCCGATGACGCGCGCTTTTCGAACGCCCGCCGGCTTGGAATTATCACTGCGGTCGATCTCAATGTCGCGCAAGGCGGTTATCTGGCGACGATCGCGCTCGATCTCATGCGCTTCTTCAACGAGCGGGGCCTTGTGCTGCGCCCGCTCGGCCCGACGATCTATGTCTTTCCGCCATACTGCGTCGAGGAAGCCGAACTCGATCTCGCCTATGACGCGATCAGCGAGGCGGCGGACCGTTTTGGCGGGCGCTAGCGCCCAAGTTCGGTTCTCACGCTCTTGCCGCGTCCCTCGTCGGGGACGGTTTTCTTGCGCGCGAGAAATTCTTCCTTCAGCGCGCGCCGCAGGATTTTTCCGACGTTGCTCTTGGGCAGGCTCTCGCGAAATTCGAAATAGCGCGGAATCTTGTAGCTCGTCAGCTGCTCATGCGCGAACGCGCGCAACTCCTCGCGCGTGAGGCTTGGATCGCGCGCCACGACAAACGCCATCGGCGCTTCGCCGGAATGTTCGTGCGGCACGCCGATGACCGCCACCTCCTTGACTTTCGGGTGTTCGATCAGCACGGATTCGACTTCATTGGGATAGACGTTGAAACCCGAGACAAGGATCATGTCCTTCAATCGATCGACGATCTTGATGAGCCCGTCGGGCGCCATCACGGCAATATCGCCGGTCTTGAGAAATCCGTCGGCCGTCAGCGCATTTGCGGTTTCGTCCGGCCTGCGCCAATAGCCCCCCATCAATTGCGGCCCCTTGATGCAGAGTTCGCCGCGCTCGCCAAGGGCAACGGGCTCGCCCTCGGGCGAACGCACCGAGATTTCCGTCGATGGCACGGGATAGCCGATCCCGCCGGTGAATTCGGCGATCGTCGGCTTGTTGATCGTGACGATCGGCGACGTCTCGGTCAGTCCGTAGCCTTCGACGATCGGCTTGCCAGTCAAAGCCTTCCATTTCTGCGCCACGACTTCCTGGGTCGACATGCCGCCCGAGATGGTGAGGAGAAGACTGGAATAGTCCACCGACTTGGCCGCAGAATGATCGGCGATCGCCGCATAGAGCGTGTTGACGCCCGAGAAGAGCGTGAACGTCGATTTGCGCAGCGTCGCGATGAGGCCCTTGATGTCCCGCGGATTGGCGATGAGCAGGCAGCAACCGCCGGCCTTCACCACCAGAAGCAGGCAGGCGGTCAGACCGAATATGTGGTAGAGCGGCAGCGCCGTCACCATGATCAGCGGCTTGTCGGCCAGATAGGGTTTGAGCCAGGCCCACGACTGCTCGACATTGGCGGCGACATTGCGATGTAGCAGCATGGCGCCCTTGGCGACGCCGGTCGTGCCGCCGGTATATTGCAGAAAGGCGATGTCGTCCGGCTTCACCGGGGCCGGTTTGAACGGCTCCTCCGCCCCTGCTTGCAACACTTGCGCGAATCCGACGCATCCCGGCAGGCGATAAGCGGGGACCATGCGTTTGACCCAGCGCAAAACGAAATTGACGAGCGCGCCGCGCAGACCCATGAGATCGCCGGGCTTTACGATGATCGCGCGCTCGAGTTTCATTTGCGGCCACGCGGCCGCTGCGGTATGCGCGAAGTTTTCGAAGACGAACAAGAATCGCGCGCCCGAGTCGTTCATCTGGTGTTCGAGCTCGTGTGACGTATACAGCGGATTGACGTTCACCACGACCCCGCCCGCGATCAAGACGCCGAACAGGATTGCAGGGTAAGCGAGCACGTTCGGCGACATGATCGCGACCCGATCGCCCTTCCTCAACCCTCGTGTCTGCAGCCAGGCGGCGACCGCGACGGCGGCGTGACCGAGTTCCTCGAAGGTGAGCGTCGCGCCAAAGCTCTCCATCGCGGTTCGGTCGGCGAAGTCCACAACGCTCGCGTTGAATATATTGACCAGCGTCGAATAGCTCGATTCATCGATCTCCGCTGGAACGCCGTCGGGGTACGACGACAGCCATGGCCGCTTCGCGTAGGGGTCCTCTCGTTGTTCCACGCTCGTCATTGTCGTCTTGGACCTCCGCGAGTCGGCATGATCGCGGATCGCGAATCGTCCGCTTCGCCTATTTGCTTCTGTTCAAGATAGCGCATCCAGCGTCGTATGATGCCACTCCCGCCGCAATCATTATGTTGCATCGCGAGCGGCGTCACGTCGATCCTGCCGAAATCGGCGCGAGGCCGAAGAGCAGCGTAACGCCGAGCGCCAGAACCAGCATTGCGGCGATGAACTCGCCCCCGCGCGCGATGATGATCGCGCGGCGCGAATCCTTCGCCCCAAGCCGTACCGCTGCGCCCTTGGCGTAAACCGCCGTCGCAGCGAGCGCGCCCGTCGTCATCGCGGTCCCGGCCGACATGGCGATGACCGCTCCGGCGCCCGCGGCGAAAAGCCCCTGCGACAGGGTGAACGCCAGGACGAGAATCGCTCCCGAGCAGGGGCGCAGGCCGGCGGCGACGACAGTCGCCGCCGCGTCGGCGAGGCGGAACTTTGGCCCTGCCAACGTCGAGGGGTCCGGCGCATGGCGGCAGGTCTCGTCATGCACATGCGTCGGGTCGTCAATCGCTTCGCAGACGAAGCCGCGCGCCGTCGGCGCGATTGCGGGCATGCGGAGAGCCACCGACAATGCGCGCCCTTTCACCCAGGCAAGGCGTGCGCCGAGCGCCGCGACCGCCGTATAGCTCGCAAGCTCGATCAAGCGCGTCGCGTCGCTCATCTGGTTAGCGGTCGCGCGGAATATCGCCGCGGCGGCTCCGACGATGGCGATCGCGACCAGCCCTTGCAGCAGCGCAGCGAGCCCCGCGAGCAGCAGACCGCGTCTTAGCGCGGTTTCATTGGCGAGCATGTAAGACGCAAGCACCGCCTTGCCGTGGCCGGGACCGGCGGCGTGAAAAGCGCCATAGGCGAAGCTCGCCGCGGCGAGGGCGAAAAATGCGGAAGGATCGGTCTTAAGCGCCCGCACCGCGGCCTGCAGCTCAGCCTGGAACTTGCTTTGCCAGGCCAGAACCAGCCCCGCGAAGCCTGTCGCCGTCCCAATCGATTCTTGCGCCCCCACCGCGAAGGGATGACGGGGCGCGCACCATGCCGATGAAGCCGCGATGGTGGCGATCGCCGCAGCCGTTAAGGCGATCCAAAAGACCCTTTCCCTAGTCCTCACGGACAGACCACGATCGCGCGCGTCGCCAGCCTCACGCCGAAATCGGCGCCCGGCGACATGTTTTGGAAGAAAGCTTCGCTCAGTTTCTGGTTGTCGGTCGCCATGAGCGGCGCAGGTTCGACAAGGCTGAGCGAGCACCCGGCCGGCGCTCCCGCGAGCGCGACGGGATCTTTCTTCTCGAGTCCGAAGGAGACGAAATATGTCGGGTCATAGACCTGAAAGGAGAACGGCTTCTTGGCCGCGATCGGCGTCTCCAGCGGCAGGAAGAAGCGCAGGGTGACGATCTTCTTGTCATTGGCTTCGAGCGCCACATTCTCCGGCTGTTTGAACGCGAGCTTGGCGTTGTCCTGCTTAGCGAAGGTGAAAAATTCGAATTCGGCCAGCGACTCGACGTTCGTTTTGGCGAGCGGCGCAAGTTCTTCCTTGGTGGGCGGCTTGCCATCCTTTCCGAGGCCCTGCACCGCATAGGCCGAATACATTTCGTCGAACTCCCAGGCGTGCCGAACGCCGGCGATCTTGCCATCTGGCGCGAATACGACTTCGCTGCGCACCGCGACCCATACGTGAGGGTGGGCGGACGCCGTCCCAATACCCATCACCGTCGTGAAAAGGATAAGAATCGAGTTGATTTTCAGCTTCATACTGGTCTCGCGCTTAGGCGGCGAAGGCGGCAGAAACGCGGCGCAGACTCCCGCTTCGAGCCTGTGCATGCTAGGAGATCCGTCCTTGAAAAGGCGCTTGCCTGTGGCATAAGGTGGCTGGTGCAGAGTCGGCGCCGGCGGGGCGCTGTGCGAGGGAAGGCCTCGACGGCTGGGTCGTTAAACCGGATTCGTTCACGGGTTGATCCTTTTCTTTTAGCGTGTGAGCGCAAGAGTCCCAAGCGCGCTTCGCCGAATTCGCGCAGGAGAGCACACTAATGGCGGAAATCGCCGCCGGCGACGCAATGACCGGCTCCGCCTTCGCCGAGGCGTCGCTCTCAGACCGATTTGACCTCCACAAATCGCGCGTGCTGATCACCGGCACGCAGGCGCTTGTGCGTCTGCTCCTTATGCAGAAGGAGGCTGACCGCCGCGCCGGCCTGAACACCGCGGGCTTCGTCACCGGATACCGCGGCTCGCCTCTGGGCGGCGTCGACGCGCAAATGCACAAGGCCAAGGCGCTGTTCGAGGCCAATGATATTCTATACATGCCGGGACTCAACGAAGATCTGGCGGCGACCGCGATCTGGGGCGCGCAGCAGGCCGAGATGCGCGGCGAAGGCAAATATGACGGCGTCTTCTCGCTCTGGTACGGCAAAGGTCCCGGCGTTGACCGGAGCGGCGACGCATTCAGACATGTCAACCTCGCCGGCACGGCGCGCTACGGCGGCGCGCTGGCGCTCATGGGCGATGATCACACTGCCGAATCCTCGACCACCGCGCACCAGTCCGACTATCATTTCGTCGACGTAATGATCCCGATCCTGTCGCCGGCCGGCGTGCAGGAGATTCTCGACTACGGGATTTACGGTTTCGCACTGTCGCGCTTCGCCGGCGTCTGGGTCGGGCTGAAGCTCCTCAAGGATACGGTCGAATCGACGGCCTCGATCGACAGTTCGCTCGACCGTATCCGCCCGATCGTCCCCCCGGGCTTCTTCATGCCGCCCGGCGGGCTCAACATCCGCCCCGGCGATCCGGTTCTCGCTCAGGAAGAGCGACTGCAGGAAAGCAAGCGCGATGCGATGCTCGCCTTCATCCGCGCCAATCGATTGAATCGAATCATCACGTCCGGCGGCGCTAATCCGAAGATCGGCGTCATCACCGTCGGCAAGTCCTATCTCGACGTGCGTCAGGCAATGGACGATCTCGGCCTCGACGAAGTCAAGGCGAACGATCTGGGTCTGCGCCTTTACAAGATCGCGGCGCCATGGCCGATTGAGCCGCAGGGCCTGCGAGAATTCGCGCGCGGCCTCGACCTCATCATCGTCGTCGAAGAAAAACGCTCGCTGATCGAAGTGCAGTTGCGCGAGGAGCTTTACGGCGCTGCGCATCAGCCGCTCTGCATCGGCAAGAAGGATGAGCGCGGCGAATGGCTATTCCCGGTCAAGGGCGCGCTCGACGCCAATGACGTCGCCATCGCCATCGGCCGCCGCCTGCTGAAATACCACCCGTTGGAGGAGTTGGAGGCGCGCGTGCGCCGGCTCGAGAGACTGCAGGACCGCCGCCGGACGATGACCGACGTCACCGTCCGCGTGCCGCATTTCTGCGCCGGCTGTCCGCATTCGACATCGACCCATGTGCCCGAGGGCTCACGCGCCTATACCGGCATCGGCTGCCATTACATGGCGCAGTGGATGGACCGCTCGACTGAAGGCTACACTCATATGGGCGGCGAAGGCGCGAACTGGATCGGCGAGGCGCCGTTCTCGACGCGCAAGCATATGTTTCAGAATCTCGGCGACGGCACCTATAATCATTCGGGATCGCTCGCCATCCGCTTCGCTGTCGCGACCAACACCAACATCACCTTCAAAATTCTCTTCAATGGCGTCGTCGCGATGACGGGCGGCCAACAGCACGAAGGCGAATTGACCGTCGAAACGATCGCGCGACAGGTCGCGGCCGAAGGCGTGAAGAAAATCGCGCTGGTGACCGACGAACCCGGCAAATATGCGCCGACGATCGACTGGCCGCCGGGTCTGACGATCCATCACCGCAACGTGCTCAATGAGGTGCAGCGCGAACTGGCGCAGACGGAAGGCGTCACCATACTGATCTATGATCAGACCTGCGCCACAGAAAAGCGTCGCCTGCGCAAGCGCGGGCTGATGACCGATCCGGACTCGCGCGTCATCATCAACCAGCTCGTGTGCGAAGGCTGCGGCGACTGCGGCACGGCGTCGAACTGTGTCGCGGTGCAGCCGGTCGAGACCGAATTCGGCCGCAAGCGGCGAATCGATCAATCCGCCTGCAACAAGGATTTTTCCTGCCTCGAAGGATTCTGTCCAAGCTTTGTCACCGTACATGGCGGGCGGATGAAAAAGGCGCCGTTGCCCTCAAAGCCCGACGCCAATGGACAGCCTGCGCTGCCGGCGCCTCGCATCGCCGAGATCGGCGCCTTGCCCTATGGCGTCCTCATTGCGGGGCTGGGCGGGACCGGCGTCGTCACCGTTTCAGCCATTCTCGGCATGGCAGCGCATCTCGAGGGTAAAGGCGTCGGCGTTATTGACATGGCCGGCCTCGCGCAGAAGGGTGGGGCGGTCTACTGCCACGTGAAGATCGGCCGCACGCCGGCGGAGGTTCACGCCATCCGCATCGCCGCGGGCGAAGCCGATCTGATGCTGGGCTGCGACCTCGTCGTCGCCGGCGCCAAGCAGGTGCTCGCCGCCGTCGAGCACGGCAAGACGGCGGTGCTCGTCAATTGCGCCGAGGTGTTTCCCGGCGACATCGAACGCAATCCCGACTTCGTCCTGCCGTCGGAGGAAATCAAGCAGGCGATCCGCCGCGCAGGCGGACCTGAGTCGACCTTCATCGATACGACGGCGCTCGCCCAGGCGCTGCTCGGCGACTCGATCGCCGCCAATATTTTCATCCTCGGCTACGCCTGGCAGAAGGGCTATCTGCCGCTGTCGGACGCCGCGATCCTGCGCGCCATCGAGTTGAACGGCGAATCCGTGGCGATGAATCATTCCGCCTTCCACTGGGGTCGGCGCGCGGCGCATGATCTGAACAGCGTGCTGGCTGTCGTCGAGTCGCTGCGCCAGCCTAGTCGCAATCGCGAAAAATCGAAGTCGCTCGATGAGGTCATCAGCCGTCGGGCGGCGTTTCTGGTCGATTATCAGAATGAAGCCTACGCTGCCCGCTATCGTCGTCGCGTCGAGAAGATCGCCGAGCTCGAAGCCCGTCGCGCGCCGGGTTCGCGCGAGTTGACGGAGGCGGTCGCGCGCTATCTGTTCAAGCTGATGGCGGCGAAAGACTATTACGAGGTCGCACGGCTTTACACCGACGGCGCCTTTCGGCGCCAGCTCGACGAAACCTTTGAAGGCGAGCTGCGCCTCGAGTTGCATCTTGCGCCCAGTGTCCCGTCGCTGCAGCGCAAGACCGACTTCGGCGGTTCGCGCAAGTTCACCTTCGGTCCGTGGATGTTCAAGGTGCTGCGCGTGCTGGCGAAGATGAAAGGCTTGCGCAACACATGGATCGATGTCTTCCGCTTTGATCACGATCGCGTGGTCGAGCGAGGGCTGCTCGCGGATTATGAAGCGCTGCTCGATGAGTTTTCCGTTTCGCTCGCGCGAGAAAATCATGCGAGCGCGGTCGCGCTTGCGCGCCTGCCGGAGCACATTCGCGGCTTCGGCCATGTCAAGGCACGCCATATCGCCGCCGTCGACGCCGAGCGCGAGCGCTTGATCGCCGAATATCGCCAGCCGGATGCGGTGAAACTCGCCGCAGAGTGAGTCCGCTCTGGACGATGTGGTGATATAAACCAAAGGGGCTTTCGCTTCAGGGTTGTCATTCCCGGCGGATCGAAGGTCCGACCGGGAATCCAGAGCAGCTACGCGAATCTTTGAAGCTGGCCCTGGATTCCCGATCGCGCGCGTTGCGCGCGTCGGGAATGACATGCGTGAAAACTTTGATTGGTTGTTGTGGCGTGAATGAATCAACGGAAATTGGCGTGAGGGTCGAGCGTTCGGCCTCGGTTTTTTCGAGCGCCACGCCCTGCCGCCGCGCGCTCGTGCTCGGCGGCTCCAGCGAAGCGCGCATTCTTGCGACGCGCATCGCCGCCGACTCGCGTCTGCAAGGCGTCATCTCGCTCGCCGGACGCACCAGCGCGCCGCTCGCGCATGATCTGCCAATTCGCGTCGGCGGATTCGGCGGCGTCGAAGGTCTGACGCGCTATCTCGTCGAAGAGCGGATCTCACATGTCGTCGACGCGACGCATCCCTTTGCGGGGCGTATTTCGGCGAACGCCGGCGCCGCCTGCGCCGCCGCCGGCGCGCCGTTGCTTGTCCTGACGCGCCCGCCGTGGTCGCCTGGCCAGAGCGACCGTTGGATCGAGGTCGTGGACAACGACGCCGCTGCGCGCGCGCTCGGCGCCGCGCCGCGCCGGGTCTTTCTCGCCATCGGCCGGCAGGGCGTCGCCGATTTTCGCGCCGCCGCGCAGCATGACTATCTCCTTCGGGTGATCGAACCGCCGCGAACCGGCGACCTCCCGCCCATCTGCGAGGTGATTTTCGGCCGGGGTCCCTTCGCGCTCGAGGATGAGATCGCGCTGATGCGCGACAGGCGCATCGAGGCCGTCGTCACCAAGAACAGCGGCGGCGCGCTCGCCTACGCCAAGATCGAGGCGGCGCGGGCGCTTGGGCTCGATGTCATCATGATCGCGCGTCCGGCAAGCGGCGGCGCCACGACGACGCACAGCATCGACGCGGCGATGGCCTTTCTCGCTTCATGAGCCGCACGCTGATGATCCAGGGCACGGGCTCCGACGTCGGCAAATCACTTCTTGTCGCCGGACTCGCGCGCGCCTTCGCCAATCGCGGCGTGAGGGTTGCGCCGTTCAAGCCGCAAAACATGTCGAACAACGCCGCGGTCACCGTCGACGGCGGCGAGATCGGCCGCGCCCAGGCCTTGCAGGCGCGGGCTGCGCGGCTTATGCCGCGCATCGACATGAATCCTGTGTTGCTCAAGCCGCAAGGCGCGTGCGGCGCGCAAATCGTCGTGCAGGGCGGAGTCATCGGCCAGGCGAAGGCGCGCGACTATCAGGATTTGAAGCCTCGCCTGATGCGGCCTGTGCTCGAAAGCTATGCGCGGCTGAAGGCGGAAGCGGACATGGTCATTGTCGAAGGCGCCGGCAGCGCCGCCGAGATCAATCTGCGCAAGAACGACATCGCCAACATGGGCTTTGCGCGCGAAGTCGATGCGCCCGTCGCGCTCGTCGGCGATATCGACCGCGGCGGCGTCATTGCGCAACTCGTCGGTTGTAAAGCGGCGCTCGATGATGAAGATGCGGCGATGGTCGAGGGGTTTATCGTCAACAAGTTTCGCGGCGACGCTTCGCTTTTTGACGACGGCCTGCGCTTCATCGCTGAACGCACGGGCTGGCGCCCGCTCGGCCTCGTGCCGTTTTTCGAGGCCGCCGCGCGGCTGCCGGCGGAAGACGCCTTTGGGTTGCGCAGACGACGCGATGTTCATGGCGACGGCGTCGTGATCGCCGTTCCGCTCCTGCCGCACATCGCCAATTTCGACGATCTCGATCCGCTGAAGGCCGAACCCGGCGTGCGTGTGATCTTCCTGAAGGACGGGGAGCCGCTGCCGCCGGAGACGCAACTCGTCATCCTGCCGGGATCGAAAGCGACGATCGCCGATCTCACGGCGCTGCGCGCCAGTGGCTGGGATATCGACATTCTCGCGCATGCGCGTCGCGGCGGCCGCGTCTTCGGCGTTTGCGGCGGCTATCAGATGCTCGGCCGCGTCATTCGCGATCCGCTCGGCGTCGAGGGGGCGGCCGGCGAGGCGGCCGGATTGGGCCTCCTCGACGTCGAGACGGCGTTGACCGGAGAAAAGATGCTCACGCCCGTCAGCGGCCACGCGCCGATGTTCGACGCGCCGTTTTGCGGCTACGAGATGCATGTCGGCGAAACGTCCGGTCCCGATTGCGAGCGGCCTGTGTTGCGACTTGCAGACGGACGCATCGATGGCGCGACCTCGCGCAACGGCCGGGTCGCGGGCGTCTATGCGCATGGGCTCTTCGCCGATGATGCCTTGCGCGCGTCCCTGCTGCGTATGCTCGGCGCGCCGCCGTCGCCGCTGCGCTATGAGGAGTCGATCGAAACAACGCTCGACGCGCTCGCGGCGCATTGCGCGCGCCATATTGATCTCGATGCGCTGTGGGAGATGGCGCGGTGACGGCGCATTCCGCAATCGACGCGCCGCCGGTCGTCGTGCATGGGGGGCGACTCGACGCCGCACGCCGTCTCTATCCCGCCGCGCCGCAGCCCTGGATCGATTTGTCGACGGGCGTCAATCCGCGCGCCTATCCGCCGCCGCCGCTTGCCGACGAAGTCTTTACGCGACTTCCCGACGATGACGCTTTCGCCGCGCTCGAGAGCGCCGCGCGCCGGAACTATGGCGTTCCGGCCGGAGTCGACATCGTCGCAGGCGGCGGGGCGCAAGCGTTCATCCAGTTGCTGCCACGCGTTTTCCCAGCCAAACGAGTCGCGATCCTCGGGTTCACCTATGCAGAGCACGGTGCCTGTTGGGCGGCTTCGAGTGCGCAGGTCGACACGGCGCACACATTGGATGTGCTTGCGGACGCCGATGTCGGCGTGATCGTCAATCCCAACAATCCGGACGGACGCCTCCTCGCGCCCGAGGAGATATTGTTGACGGCCGGTCTGATGGCGCAACGCGACCGCCTGCTGATCGTTGATGAATCATTTGTGGACTTCACGCCGGAACGCAGCGTGGCGCGTTTCGCGAACGATAAGGCGCTCGTCGTGTTGCGGTCCTTCGGAAAGGCCTATGGCCTCCCCGGCGTGCGGCTTGGTTTCGCGCTGTGCGCGCGTGCGCGCGCGGCGAAGCTTCGCGCCGCGCTCGGGCCGTGGGCCGTATCCGGACCGGCGCTGGTCATTGGCGCCCGCGCCCTGGCTGATGACGCATGGCGCGCCAGCGCCGCGCAAGACGGCGCGCGAGACGCGGCGCGCCTCGACAGGCTTCTGATCCAGTCAGGCTTTCAAATCGTGGGCGGAACGACGCTGTTTCGGCTGGCGGCGCATCCGCAGGCCTCTCGCTGGTTCGCGCATCTCGCGTCGCGCGGGGTGTTGACGCGCTCGTTTGCCGAAAAGCCTGACTGGCTGCGGTTTGGTCTGCCGGGAAGCGACGCGGCCTGGTCGCGGCTCGCCGAAGCGCTGGAGAATTTTGGTGGCGATTGAGGCGCCGAAAAAGCCGCAGGAGGATCTGGCGCCCGCTGCCGCCTTTAGCGACGCCGAGCGGGCGGCGATTTACCGCGTCATCCATGCGCGCCGCGACGTTCGGGATGAGTTCCTTCCCGACGATGTGCCGCGGGAGGTCCTGCTGCGCATCCTCGATGCAGCTCATCATGCGCCTTCCGTCGGCTTTATGCAGCCTTGGAACTTCATCATTATCAGAGACGTCGAGAAGCGGCGCGCCGCCAGCGAGGCCTTTCGGCGCGCCTGTGAAGCCGAAGAGCAGGCGTTAGAGCCCGAGCGGCGTTCGCTTTATCGGAGCCTCAAGCTGCAAGGCATTATGAAGGCGCCGCTCAATATTTGCGTCACTTGCGATCGCGCCCGCTTTGGCGCGACAGGTCTCGGTCGCTCTCAGCAACCCAACACCGACATCCTCAGCACCGCCTGCGCCGTTCAGAATCTGTGGCTCGCGGCGCGCGCCGAAGGCGTCGGCGTAGGGTGGGTGAGTATCCTCAGAGAAGCCGACCTGCATCAGATCTTTAATATTCCCAGTGAGATAGCTATCGTCGCTTATCTCTGCGTCGGCTATGTCGGCAAGGCCTACACATCGCCAGAACTTGAGGTCAAGCGATGGGCGTCGCGGCTTCCGCTGGAGAATCTGATTTTTGAAGAGAGCTGGGGAGGGCTGGCCGCTTCCACAAACCCGCCTTAAATAGCTGAAAGGCTGAGCCCAGCTTTCCTGTGGACTACTGGAGAAGACCTTTTCGCGGAGCTGGTTTTTTGGCGCCACGGGTGAAAGGTTGGAACATTAGGAACTGCCGGATGGTCGAAGCTCCAATTCGGGGGCGTCGGAGACGCGAACATGGCGCCGGTTAATGTGGAACAGCTGTTCGAAAAAGCCTTTCCCCTCGCCAACAACACGATCCTGACCGTCACGGAAGTGCCAGACTCCGAGGAGCAGCTGCTGAAATTGTTCGAACGCGCCATGCTGCGCGGCTTCGACAATCACGCGCGGCTGACGCAGATTCAGTTGCCGATGGAGCGCTTCCCCGATCTCGATTCGAAATTCTGGCACGTGCCGATCGAGGATTGCGGCGCCGCCCAGGTGCTGCGCTTCTTCTTCGAGACGCCGCAAACGCCGGCGCACTGACTTCAAGCGCCGTGGGCTTTTAGCGGCGTGATGCGCTGGCGCGCTGGCGCCGGTTTCTTGCGCCTAAGCCTGCTCATCAGCAGATAGATCACCGGCGTCGTGTAGAGCGTCAGCGCTTGGCTGAGCAGCAATCCGCCGACGATGGTGATGCCGAGCGGACGCCGGAGCTCGGCGCCGATCCCGGTTGCGAAGGCGAGCGGCAGCGCGCCGAAAATCGCGGCAAGCGTCGTCATCAGAATCGGGCGGAATCGTTCCCGCGCCGCTGCGAGCGCGGCGTCATGCACGGACATGCCGCCGTCTCTCTCGGCCTGTAAGGCGAAATCGACCAGCATGATGCCGTTCTTCTTGACGATGCCGATCAGCAGCAAAATGCCGATAAAGGCGATGATGGTGAATTCGACGCCGAACGCTTCGAGCGACAGTAGCGCGCCGAGACCGGCAGACGGCAGCGTCGAGATGATCGTGATCGGATGGATGAGGCTTTCGTAAAGAATGCCGAGAATGATGTAGACCGAGAGCAGAGCGGCGAGGATCAGCCCTGCCATTCCGGCCGCGACTTTCCGGAAATCCGCCACGTCGCCGGCAAATTCCGCGCGAAGGCCGCCAGGCGGATTGAGTTCCGCAATCGCCTTTTCGATCGCCACGACGGTCGCGTCAAGACTGTAGCCGGGCGCGACATTGTAGGAAATGGTCGTCGCCGGCACCACGCCCTGATGATTGACGACGAGCGGCGTCGAGCTGCGCTCGATATGGGCGAGCGCGGTCAGCGGAATCTGCTCGCCGGTCGTTGACGACACGTAGATTCCGGCGAGGTCGCGAATATCCCGTTGCCGTTCGGGCGGCGTTTCGTAGATCACGCGATATTGGTTGCGCTGAGTATAGATAATAGCGTCCTGCCGCTGGCCGAACGCGCTGTTCAGCGCCGCGTCGATGGCGGCGATCTGCACATTCATACGCGAGGCTGCGTTGCGATCGATGACGATTTTGGCGCGCAGGCCGCCGCGCTCCTGATCGGTCGTCACGTCGACAAGCTCAGGCGCCTGCTTTAGGCGCGCCAGCACCTTGTCGCGCCACGCCTCGAGGATTTCCAACGACGGGCTCGACAGCGTGAACTGATATTGCGCCTTGCTGAGCCGTCCGCCCGCCCGTAAATCCTGGGAAGGCACCATATACACGCTAAGGCCGGGAATTTTCGCGAATTGGCCGCGCAGGCGCGCGATCACCTCCTTGCTCGACGCACGCCGTTCGTTCGCCGGCTTCAAGGCGACGAACAGCCGGCCCTGATTCATCGAGGCGGTCAAGCTTTTCGCGCCGATGAACGAGCCGACATTGACCACATCCGGATCAGCGAGCAGCGTTTCAGACGCGAGCCTTTGCAACCGCTTCATCTCGGTGAAAGACACGTCGCCAGATGCCTCGGTGGTTCCATTGATCAGGCCGATATCGTCTTGGGGCAGCGTGCCCTTGGGGATCGTCTCGTAGAGACGCACCGTCCAGGCGATCGAGACGACCACCACAATAAGGGTAGCCCACGGATGATCGATCACCGCCCGCAGGCTGCGCGCGTAGGAATCGACGACCTTGTCGAGAGCGCCCTCGACGATCCGATCGAAGCGCGATGGCGGCTTCTCGCGAGGCGCTGGCAAGCGTGCGCAGATCATCGGCGTCACTGTCAGGGAGATGACGGTTGAAATCGCAATAGCGAACGTCAGCGTCCAGGAGAATTCCCGCAGTAGCCGGCCCATCACGCCTTCCATGAAGAGCAGCGGTATAAAAACGGCGACGAGCGACAGGCTGATCGAAAGGACGGTAAAGCCGATCTGCTTCGCGCCCACCAGCGCCGCTTCCATGCGGTTCAGACCGCGCTCGGCGTTGCTTTGGATGTTTTCGATCATGACGATAGCGTCGTCGACGACGAAGCCGACCGAGACCGTCAAGGCCATCAACGATAGATTGTCGAGCGAGAAACCAGCGGCCCACATCGCCGCGCAAGTGCCGACCAGAGAAAGGGGCACAGTGACGCCGGCAGCTATGACCGGCGTCGCACGGCGCAGAAATATGTAGACGACCATCATCACCAGCAGGACGGAGATCGCCAATGTGCGCTGAATGTCATGAATGCTGGCGCGAATCGTTTGCGTGCGGTCGGAGAGCACGTCAATCTTGATGCCGCTCGGTATCCATTCCTGAAGCCGCGGCAGCAGCGCCTTAATGTGATCGACCGTTTCGATCACATTGGCGTTGGGTTGTTTGGTGACGATAAGCAGCACGGCGGGCTTGCCGTTGAACCAGCCGGCGGCGTTGCGGTTTTTTACCCCGCGCTCGACCGTGGCGACATCGCCGAGCTTGACCACTGCCCCGTTGCGCGATGCGATGACGATGTTGCGATAATCCTCAGGCGTCGAAAGCTGATCGGTCGTGGCGAGCGTAATTTCCTTCGCGTCTCCGCCGAGCGCGCCAACCGCGGAACGGGCGTTGGCGGCGTTGATCGCATTGGCGACGGCGTCGACGCCGAGTCCCATGGCGGCGAGTCGCGCGCTATCGACCTGGACGCGGATCGCTGGCTGCTCGGCGCCGGCGAGGCGCACCTCGCCGACGCCTGGAATCTGCGAAACGCGCTGCAGCATCACGGAGTCGGCCGCATCGAATATGGCGCTCGTCGGCAGGGTATCGGAGGTCATCGCCAGCACGAGCACCGGCATGCCGGATTGGCTCGCCTTTCGATAGGTCGGCATCGTCGGCAGATCGGTCGGCAGGTCGGTGAGCGCGGCGTTAAGCGCCGCCTGTACGTCGCGCGCCGCGGCGTCGATCGGCCGCGAGATGTCGAACTGGGCGATGATCTGAGTCGAGTCGAGCGAATTGGTTGAAGTCAGCTCATTCAGACCGGAGATGCTGGACAGGCGACGTTCGAGCGGCGCCGCGACCGACGCCGCCATCGTCTGCGGATCGGCGCCCGGGCGTTGGGCGGAGATGCCGATGATCGGAAAATCCACCTCCGGCAGGCTTGCGACGGGTAGGAAAAAATAAGCGACGGCGCCCAGCAGAAACAACGCGCCCGCAAGCAGCGTCGTCGCGACTGGCCGCTTGATGAAGGGCGCGGAGACGTTCACTCGGCGGCCTCGCGCGTTGGCGGCTTCGGCAGATCGACGACCGCGTGTTGCTCGGTGAGCCGCGGCTTGGCCGGCGGCGACAGCCGAACGCGCAGACGCTCCACGGCGAGATAGATGACGGGCGTCGTGTAGAGCGTCAGCGCCTGCGAGAGGAGCAGGCCGCCGATGATCGCAACGCCGAGCGGAATGCGCAGTTCGCTGCCCGGCCCATGCGAGAGCGCAAGCGGCAGAGCGCCGAAAAGCGCCGCTAGCGTCGTCATCATGATGGGACGGAAGCGCAGATGGCAGGCGCGCACGATCGCATCATGCGCCGAGAGTCCGTCATCGCGCTCGGCGTCCAAAGCGAAGTCGATCATCATGATCGCATTCTTCTTGACGATGCCCATCAGCAGAACGACGCCGATCAGCGCGACAATGGACATTTCGATGTGGAAGGCGAGCAGCGCGAGCAGCGCCCCAACGCCTGCCGACGGCAGAGTCGTCAGCACGGTGAAGGGATGGGCGAAGCTTTCGTAAAGAACGCCGAGTACGATATAGATTGACACGATCGCCGCAAGAATGAGCCAGGGTTCGCTCGCCAGCGACTTGTTGAATTCGGCGGCGTCGGCGCTGAATACGCCGACGATTGACGACGGCATGCCGACTGCGGCTTCTGCTTCGGCGATCATTTTCACCGCGTCGCCAAGCGAATAGCCCTCGGCAAGATCGAAACTAATCGTCGAGGCTGGAAACTGATCCTGATGCGCGACGGAAAGCGGCGCCGAGAGATTTTCCAAGCGCACAAAAGTCGCAAGCGGCGTCTGCGGTCCGCCGCCAGGCGGCGCGACATAAAGTTTCTCCAAAGCCGACGGGTCGCGCAGATATTGCGGCGCGGCTTCAAGAATGACGCGATATTGATTCGACTGCGTGTAAATCATCGAAATCTGCCGCTGCCCAAAGGCGTCGTTCAGCGCGTCGTCGACATTTTGCGCCGTGATGCCGAGCCGCCCCATTTTCTCGCGGTCGATTCGCATGAGCGTGCGCAACCCGCCCTCCTGCGTTTCGGCGGCGACGTTACGCAAGCCTGGAGTCATGCGCAGCCGGTCGAGCAATCGGTCGGACCATGTCAGCAATTCGCCGCCATCAACGGAGGTCAGCGTATATTGAAATTGGGACCGG
This sequence comes from Methylocystis sp., assembly GCF_021731785.1. Classification (GTDB taxonomy): domain Bacteria; phylum Pseudomonadota; class Alphaproteobacteria; order Rhizobiales; family Beijerinckiaceae; genus Methylocystis. Next base: position 29,084 of record NZ_JAKFWS010000043.1, on the reverse strand, counting down.
CTCGGCCGCGTCGTAATCTGGATGTCTTGAACCGGCTGGACGTAAAGCGTGACGCCCGGCGTTTTTTCGCCTGCCGCCTTCAGACGGTCGGCGATCTTTTCGGCATTCTCCCGGCGCTCGCCATGCGGACGCAGCATCACGGTAAGCCGCGCCACATTGGACGTCGCGTTGAGGGGACCGACGCCCAGCACCGACGTCACGGCGGTCACGTCCGGGTCGCGGCGAAACTCTTCTGCGATCTTCGCTTGCAGCGCCGTCATCTTTTCGAACGACGCGTCCGACGAAGCTTCCATGACCGCCGTCAGCACGCCGGTGTCCTGCCGCGGCAGGAAGCCTTTGGGAATGACGGCGTAGAGCGCGATGGTGAGCGCCAGCGTCGCGACGGTGAGTGCCAGCATGAATGTCTCGCGCTTAAGCGCCCAATCGAGCGATACGTGATAAGCGCGATCAAGCGCCAGCGAAAGCGTCTCCCATCGCGATTGTCCTTGCGGCGGCGCCATCCTCAGCAACGTCGCGCAAAGCATTGGCGTCAGCGTTAGCGAAATCGCCGCCGAGATCACGACGGCGATTGTCAGCGTCAGTGCGAACTCGCGGAACATCCGTCCGACGATGCCGGTCATGAACAGCAGCGGTATGAACACCGCGATAAGCGAGACGGTGAGAGATACGACGGTGAAGCCGATTTGGCGCGCGCCGTCGAGCGCAGCTTGATGTGGCGCTTTTCCCTCTTCGATGTTGCGCACGATGTTTTCGATCATCACGATCGCATCGTCGACGATGAAGCCGGTGCCGATGGTCAGCGCCATTAACGACAGATTGTCGAGCGAGAACCCCGCAGCCCACATGATCGCGAATGTGGCGATGATCGAGAGCGGCAGGCTGACGCCAGCGATGATCGTCGCCCGCCAACTCCGTAGGAACATCAGCACGACAAGCACGACGAGCGCCGAGGCGATGACAAGCGTTAGCTGCACCTCGAAAATTGAGGCGCGGATCGTTACGGTGCGGTCGTTGACGATCTCTAGCGACATGCCGGCGGGAAGCGCCCGCTGAATCTGCGGCAGTTCGCTCTTCACCAGATCGACCGTGTTGATGATGTTGGCGCCGGGCTGGCGCAACACGTCGAGAACGACCGTTTGCTCGCCATTGTGCCAGCCGCCGACGCGCGCGTTCTCCAGTCCGTCGACGACCTGCGCCACGTCGCGAAGCATCACCGGCGCGCCGTTGCGCCAGGCGACGATGATGTCGTTGTATTGACGCGCGTGCAGAATCTGGTCGTTGGCGTCCAGCATGTATGACTGCCGGCTGCCGTCAAGCGAGCCCTTGGCGCCGGCGATGTTTGCCGAGGCGATGGCGAGGCGCAAATCCTCCATGCCGATGCGATTGGCCGCCAGGCGCGCAAGATCGGCCTGAATGCGCACCGCCGGCCGGACGCCGCCCTGCACCGACACGCGGCCGACGCCGGAGACCTGCGAGAGCTGCGGCGCGATCAGCGTATCGGCGCGATCGCTCAAATCGCGCAGGTTGGCGGTCTTTGAGCGTAGCGTCAGCGTCAGGATTGGCGTGTCGGCGGGATTAACCTTGGCGTAAACAGGCGGATAGGGGAGATTGCGCGGCAGCGTCGAGGCGGCGGCGTTGATCGCCGCCTGAACGTCTTGCGCAGCCGCGTCGATGTTGCGGTCGAGATCGAATTGCAGCGTGATCTGCGAAAGCCCGAAAGAGCTTTGCGACGACATGCTGGTCAGCGACGGGATTTGGCCGAACTGCCGTTCGAGCGACGCCGTGACCAGCGATGCGATCGTATCGGGATTGCCGCCGGGGAGCTGCGTCGTCACTTGAATGGTCGGAAAATCGACTTGCGGAAGCGGCGAGACGGGAAGCCGCAGATACCCCATCATGCCGAACAGCAGCACGGCGAACGCCAAGAGCGACGTCGCGACCGGCCGGCGGATGAATAGCGCAGATACGTTCATTCTTGCGTTCGATTGCCTCGCGCGCGTCGGGTTGGCGCTTCGCGCGCCGCGTTTGAGCGCTCGTCTTCGCCGCTGGCGCCGACATCGTCGGCGTTTGCAGCCGAAGGCGCATTCATGATCTGAATTTTTGCGCCGTCCGACAGCCGAGAGAAGCCGCTTGTAATGATGACCTCGCCGGGCTGAAGCCCCGAAGTGATCACTGCCACTTTCTCATCTTGTCGGCCCGTCGTCACCTCGCGCATTGTCGCGATATCGTTAGGGCCCACCACATAGACGAAAGCCCCGTTCGGCCCACGCTGCACCGCCGGACTGGGGGCCACGATCACATTCTTCAGCGTGTCGAGCATCAGACGCACATTGACGAATTGGCCAGGCCAGAGCGACAGCGTTTGGTTCGCAAAGGTCGCTTTGATACGCACCGTTCCCGTCTGCTGGTCGATCTGGTTATCGATGACGCTTAGCTCTCCGATTTCGATCGGCGTCGCGTTGTCCGGACCGAGCGCCGAGACCCTGGCTCTTCCCTGAGCCTGCGCCTTCTGCACCGCGGGCAGCGCCTGCTGAGGCAGGGTGAACACTACATAGATCGGCTTCAGTTGCGTGATGACGACAATGCCGGTCGGATCGGAGGCATGCAGAATATTGCCGACGTCGACCAGGCGGATGCCCGCCCGGCCGTCGAGCGGCGAGCGTATCGTTGCGTAATCGAGCGTCGTTTTGGTGTTGTCGATCGCCGCCTTGTCGGCGCGCACCAGCGCCTCAAGCTGCGCGACGGTCGCCCGCTGGGTGGCGTGCTGCTGCTTCGAGGCGTAGTTGCCGACGACGAGTCTTTCATAACGTGCGAGATCGACGCGGGCGTTGGCGAGATTTGCCTCGTCCTGCGCTTTTTTGGCGAGCGCCTGATCATATTGCGCCTGATAGAGCGCCGGATCGATTTCGGCCAATATGTCGCCCTTGCGGACGTCCTGTCCCTCGGTGAAGGTGAGGCGCAGCAGCCGCCCGTCGACCTGCGTGCGGATCGTCACCGTGTTGAGCGCCTGCACCGTGCCGACCGCATCGATGGTCACGGGCACGTCCTCGAGACGCGCCTTCGCAGCCGTCACCGTAACGATACGGTCGCCGCGCGAGCCGCCGGAACGCGTCGCGCTGCCTTGGTCCTTGGCGGCGAAACCAGGGAGCTTTCCCTCCTGATAGGCCCAGGCCAAGGCGCCGACGAGCGCCAGCGCGCCGACCGCAAGCAGCGCCCTTCGGCTGACGCGGATCATGGCCAAGGTCCTCTATCGGCTTCGTAAGCCGCGTTGGAGCGGGCGAGCTCGATTTCCCGAGTGGTGGGCGACCAGCCGCCGCCGAGCGCCTGATAAAGGCTCGTCGCCGCCTGGTAATAGGAGAGTCGCGCGACGGCGAGCTGGTCTTGCGTCAGAAAATAATTGTTTTGCGTTTGCGCCAGCGTCACGATGTCGATCGTCCCCTCCCGCAGGATCATCTCTGCGGCGTCCAAGGCGCGCCGAGCCGCAGAGACCGCGACGCCCAGGAACTTCATCTGGCGGTCCGTCTCGCGTATTGCAATCAACGCGTTCTCAGTATCGGCCAGAGCGGTTAGGATCTGCTTGCGATAAAGCGCCGCCAGTTCCGAATAGCGGCCTTTCTGCAGATCATATTGGCCCTGCAGGCTCCACCCGTCGAATATCGGCTGGGTAAGCGTGCCGGCGAGCTGCAAGGCGATGGCGTCCGGCCGCAACAGCAGCGTCCTCAGCAGCGCGCTCTGAAAGCCATAGAGGCTGGTCAAGGTTACCGACGGGAAAAAGGCTGCCCGCGCCTGTAGTACCGAAAATTCCTGCGATGCGAGCCGCGCTTCCGCCTCGGCAACGTCCGGACGCCGCAGGAGCACCTCCGACGGCAGACCCGGCGCAATGCGCGGAAAGTTCAGGCGAGTCAGCGAGCCGCCCTTGATGGTCATGCTTTCCGGCGTCTGTCCCAGCAGCACCGCAAGGTTGTTGCGCGTCTGGCGCAGGGTCTGTTCGAGCGGCGGAATGGACGCTTGCTGTTGAGCAAGGATCGTTTCCTGCTGCGAGGTGTCGAGCACGGTCGCCGTTCCCACCTCTAGCCGCGCGTTGATCGCGTCCATGACCTGCTGCGCGATCACGACGTTCTGCCGGGCGATGCGCAGACGGTCCTGAGCGGTGAGCACCTGGAAATAAGCGTTCAGCACCGCGGCGACCGTCGAGATTTCAACCACGTCGCGATCGAAGCGCGAGGCGTTGGCGAGGATGCGCGCGGCCATCGAGGCGTCCTCGTTCTTGCCCCAGAAGTCCAATTCATAGCTCGCGGTCAGGCCAAGCTGGAAAAAGCCGAAATTGCGCGCGCGCGACGTCGACTGAGTGCTGGTGGTGGTGGTGGATGTCGCGGGGTTAAATCCAGAGCCGGCGGAGCCGACATTGATCGTCGTGCCGGGAGTCCGCGTCGTGCGGACGATATCCGTCATGGAGACCGACGGCCATTGCGCGGCGCTTGAAACGCGCGCCTGAGCGTCGGCTTGGGTGATGCGGGCGATCGCCGCCGCGAGGTCGAGGTTATCGTCGAGCGCGCGCTCGACAAGCCCGGTCAGCTCCTTGGAGCCAAATTTGCCGGCGAAATCCCGCGCTCCGGAGATCGGCGGCGCCGGATGCGGCTTCGCTTCGAGGAAACGCGCCGGCGGCGGCGCCGACAGATCAGGCTTGTTCCACTCCAGATCGCAGCCGGCAAGCGCCGCAGCGAGCAGCGCGGCCGCCAGCGCCGGGTGAGTTGAGCGAGTCAGAGCGGGCGCGGTCAAGTAGCTGACGTCTCCGGAAGGGACGGCGGGAACGGCCTGAGCGTCCCTTCCTTAAGCGCCAGTGGAGGCGTGGGGAAGGCCCGCGCCCTCGGTCCTGCGGGCCCTTTTCGCTCGCCAAAAGTCTGGCAAGCGCCGGATCGCAAGCCTTCTCGAGCGGCGGCGAGGAGGCGCGCGCTGGCCGTCAACGCGCGAAAAACTGTGAATTCCAAGCTCGCGCGCGGCGGTGCGAGGGTCAAGTTACGTATCGGTAAGGCCCGCCGCGGCGGCGCGCCAAACTGCGTCGCTACTGTGCTTCGGCGGGCGGGGCGGCGGTCTTGCCCTTGGCCGGCTTCGCCGCCTTTGCCGCCGGCTTTGGCGTCTCTTTGGCCGCCGGTTCATGCGCGACGGGCTCCTTAGCCTCCGGCGCGGGCGCGGCCGTTTTTGAGGCAGGCTCCTGTCCGGAGGGCTTGGCCTCGGCCGCCGGCTTGGTGGGGCCGGAAACCTTCGTCCAGGTCTCGCTTTGGCATAGGAAGGCGACGAGGCAGCCCGTCATCGTCAGCGCGGTCGGCGAATCGAGTGCGATCTTGCCGATATAGGTCTTGCCGCTTTCGGGATCATCTAATTGGCCCTCCCAATGATTGGGGGTCGTTTTGGCGGCGTTCTTCAAGACTTGCGGCGGCGGCGAACCGTCGGGCATCGGCTCGATCCCCTTGGCGCAAAGCTTGCCCGCGCAATCGTAGAATTCCAGCTTGTCGTCCGGATGGCCTTCGCGAACCCATACCCCGTAGATGGCGTCGACTGCATGCGCGGCCGTCGGGGCGCAGAGGGCTGTCGCCATCGCGACGCGTAGCAAAGCTTTTCTCATGACGCCGGACCTCTGTTTGTTGCGATGAATGCGATTCGCTCAGGCTAGCGAACGCTGGAACGCCGACTCGGTCAAGCCGCGTCGGCTGCGTCCTTTATCGGCTCGCGCGGCGGACCAAGAAACGCCGGCACGATAATAAACGCGGCGAGCAATGTGAAGAACAGCGATATGGCGAGAAGTTGGCCCATGCTCGCCGTCCCGGGATGGCTTGATAAAATCAGGCTGCCAAAGGCGGTGCCCGTCGTCAACGAACTGAAGAAAATCGCGCGTGTGAGGCTTGACGCCAACATGTCGACGACGCCCTTTCGCCAGGCGATGACATAATAAATATGAAATGCGACGCCGACGCCGAACATCAGCGGCAGCGCGATGATATTGGCGAAATTCAGCGACATTCCGAGCAGATCTGCGGCCTGGAGACTCATGATGCCTGCGAGCACCAGCGGGCCCAACGTCAAGGCGACGTCGATCGGATTGCGCAGCGCGACCGCTAAGATGATGAAGATGGCGATGAAGGCGTAAAGACCAGCTTCAAGAAAAGCGCGGGTAATGGTTTTTTGCGCTTCCGACACGATTACCGGCGGCCCGCTCGCGTCCGGCACGATCGCTTGGATCGCCTGGGCGAATGTGGTCATGACGACGCGGTCGTTGCTGTCGCCTTTCGGCGTCGCCTCGACCCGCACGACGCCCGCGTCGGAAATCCAGTCGCGACGCAAATCCGCGGGCAGCGTGTCAATCGTAACGCGTTGCGCTTGCAGCGCCTGTCGAATTTCGCCAAGCATCTTGTCAAAGCCGCCAAACACCGCCTGGCGCGCCTTTGCGCGCGTCTCGGGGCTCGCTTTCGCGAGAGCGTCGAGGTCGTCGGCGAAGCGCGTCACCGCCGGCAAGGGTTTCTTTGCGGTCGCCCGGCGCAGCGCCTTGGCGGCGTTGACCAGCGCCTTGACGGTCTCGGCGTCGCTTGGCGGCGATTTCATTTTGGAGTTCAGCACGCCGCGCAATTGCGACGCCGCCATGTCGACGAGGGCGAGCTTGTCGTCCTGTTCCTTGGGGATCAGGGACTCGATCGAGTCGACGTGATCGACTTCCGGCAGCGCGGCGATCTTCTTTGCCACTTCGCGCGCCGCTTCAAGAGACGGCGCCAGCACCTCGATCTTATTCGGCGCGGTTTTCGGGTCTTTGGAAAGATCGAGGAAAGTTGCGACCGATTCGACCTTTTGATCGCGCAGATTCATCGGATTGGAGTCGAAGGTCAGATGCATCAGGGCAGGCATGCCGGCGAGCACGACAATCGCCGTGCCGATGAGCACGACGGGGCGGTGATGTGCGATCCAATGGTCGACGGCGGCGAGCGACGTTGTCGCGATCGGCACATGTTCCGCGCGCGGGTGCAGCAATTTGATCGCCGCCGGCAGGAACGTGAGAGTCGCGACATAGGCGACGATCATGCCGACGCCGGCGATGAGTCCGAGTTCAGACACTCCGCTGAACGAGGTCGGCAGAAAGCAGAAGAAACCGGCAAGCAGCGACACGGCGGCAAGGGTGAGCGAGCTTCCGATGCCGCGGGTCGCCGACAGCAGCGAGCGTTCGAGATCGTCGTCATTGTGCCGTTCTTCGCGATAGCGGGTCGCGAACTGGATGCCGAAGTCCACGCCCAATCCGATGAACAGCGCAGCGAAGGCCACCGAGATGAGATTGAATCGGCCGATCATCAAAATGCCAAGCCCCGACGTCATGGCGAGACCGGCGAGCAGGGTGATGAGCACCGCTAGGATGAGCTTTGGCGAGCGCAGCGCCGCGAAGAGAATCAGCGTCACCACGGCGAGCGTGCCGGCGGTGTTTAAGGCCATGTTCTCCGAGATGGTGGCGAATTCATCGGCGGCGAGCGGGATTTGACCTGTCAGACGAAGCTTGATTCCATGCGCTTCGTCGAGATGCAGATCAGCGGCCGTCTTTCGCACGAGCTTGATCGCGTCGCCTCCCGGCTCCAGGTCGGTATAGTCGACGATCGGCTTGGCGATGACGATCCGTCGCTTGTCCAGTTCCGGCAGGGCTGGCGCGCTTGCGCCAGACGACAACAGCTTGCCCCAGTCGACCTCCGCCTGTTTTCCTGCGAGCGCCGATTCCAGGGCGGCGGAAAACTCCTCGACGCCGCCGACATACAGTTTCAAGGCGCGTTCGCTGCCGGAAGCGGATTTGAAATTGCCGACCAGCACGTTCGACAGACCGCGTAGACTCGGGTCCTCGGCAAGCGGCTGCAGAACCTCGCGCTGGCCGATCATGACGCCGACAGTTTTTTCGATGTCGGCGACAGGCAGGAACAGCAGGCCATTCTTGTGAAAGTATTCGTGCTCGTCAGGACGCCATACCCGCGAGAAGAGCGGCTGCCCCTGCAGGGTGTCGTTGAGGCGCTTCGCCGCGTCGTCAGCCTCTTCGCCCGTCTTGGCGTCGATAACGACGACGATGACGTCGAGAAGATCGGGAAAGGCTTTGTAAAGCGCCGCTTCGTTCTTGCGCCAGGCGATGTCCGGCGAAAAAAGATTGGCGGTCTCGGTGTCGATCGCAAATCGCTCGACGGTGACATATACGCCGCCCGCCGTCAGACCGAGAGTGAGCAGAACCACTGTCCACGGCCAGCGGAGGCAAAAGGCGACCAGCTTTTCGAGCATTCCGTTTTTTCCCGCCTTTTGGCGACAAGACCTCATAGGCGCGGGAGTCGGCGCTCTTCGGTCGCGCCCCTCTATACAAGCGCGCAGCGCGACCACCAAGGCGACTTGCGCCAAAAGATTAATTGCGGCGCCATGCGGCAATATGACGCGACCAGGTCACAAATAGGTTAGCCACCATAGATCGCGGCGTCGGCGCTTCACTTGCGCAAACCATCGGCAGAGTGGGTAAAGCGCCAAAACAACCAGCATCCATGCGAGGTAAGCGCCCGCGAGGCCCGCGCCCAATTCCGGCGGAGGGCCTCTGGCTTTCGCCCAGCCGGCGATTTCTGTCAGCGAATAGCCTTGCGCAAGGACGAAGGCCAGCGCCGCAGCGACCCCAACGTAAAGATGCAGGACGTAAAAAAAGAGCGGCGTGCGGCCAAAGACGGTCAGCGCCGCGCCGATGCGTCCACCTGCGCGCGCCAGCGCGGGCAGCGCCAACGCGGCGCCGCCGAGCGTCGCCAGAAGATAGAGAAGCGAGGGCGGATATTTCGTGACGTTGAGAAAGGAGAGCAGGGTGAAAACAGAGTCGCGCTGCACGCTCCAGGGACGTGGATCGCCATAGAGATTTGAGAAGCGCAGCGCGACGAAAAGCGCCAGCGCCATGCCGCCGATGACATATAACGCGCGGTCGCGCTGTTTTGCGGGCTTAAGAAACAGCGGGCCCAGTCCGTAACCGAGCGCGGCGACGCCGATCCAGGGAAGCGCGGGATAGATGACGCCGCCGGGGGCGTCGAGCGGCAGCTTGCCCTGCTCATGCAGCAGACTCCACCACGGTCCGAACGCGCCGAGGTCGGCGGCGTGAATGCCGTCGAGGAGGTTATGGCCGAAGATGATTGAGAACCCCAGGAGAAGCACGATGCGCGGCGAGAGTCGCGAGAGCGCGGCGAGCGCCAGCAGGCCGCAACCGATCGCCCAGAGCGTCCCGAGTTCGATGCGCCCTGAGCCCATGCTCCAGATCGGACTGATGACGGCGCCGTCAAGAAAAATGAGCCACAGGCCGCGCGCCGCGAGAAATCTCGAAAGCGCCGTGGGGTCTTTGACCTTGACGCCATAGAGAAATGCGCTGACGCCGGCGAGCACGGTGAAGGTCGGCGCGCAGAAATGCGTGATGAAGCGGGTGAAGAACAGAAAAGGATAGGTGTGATCCAGATCCGTCGGCGAGAAGCGCATCGCGTCTGCGTCGAAGAAGTCGCGCATATGATCGAGCGCCATGAGCACCATGACGAAGCCGCGCAGCCGGTCGATCTCCGGCAGACGATGCTCGTCATAAAGCTGATTTTGCGCTTCGCTTATCCGAGGCTGGCGAGGCTCGGAAACAGCTCCAGTAACCAATAGGACATCTCCTGCACGCCGCCCGTCAGGAAGGCGATGCCGGTGAAGACAAGCATGGCGCCGACGATTTTTTCGACCTTGCCGAAATGGCGCCGGAAACGCGCAACGAAGGCGAGGAACCGGCCGAGCGCCAGCCCGGCGCCGATGAAGGGCAGGCCTAGTCCCAGCGAATAGGTCGCAAGCAAGGCGGCGCCGAGCGCCACCGTCTCCTGCGTTCCGGCGACTGCGAGGATGGCGGCGAGGATCGGCCCGATGCAGGGCGTCCAGCCGAAGGCGAATGCGAGGCCCATCACATAGGAGCCGAATAGTCCCATCGGCTTTGTGATCTCGGCGCGCTTCTCGCGATAAAGCAGGCCGACTTTCAACAGGCCTAGAAAGTGCAGGCCCATCAGAATGATAATCGCGCCGGCGACCCAGGATAGGATATGCAGATTGGCGCGCAGCACGCCGCCGAAGGCGCTGGCCGTTGCGCCGAGCGCGACAAAAACCGTCGTGAAACCGAGAACGAACAGGATCGAGGACAATAGAATGTCGCGCCGCGCGGCGGAGCGCGTTTCGATTTCGAGATCTTCCATGCTGACGCCGGCGAGATAGGTCAGGTAGGGCGGCACCAGAGGCAACACGCAGGGAGAAAGGAAAGACAGTAGTCCCGCCGCCGCTGCCGCCGGGAATGTGACATTCGTCATTCAGTGTCCTCAGCTCGATCGCCTTAAGCGTTCTGCCACAGGCGCGCCGGCGCGCAAAGGTTCGCGGGCAAGAAAAAGCCCCGCCGAAGCGGGGCCTTTATCGGACACGCTCACCGTCTGGCGTGACCAAACCGTCAGTCGTTGCGCTGCCCGAACAGGAATAGCAGCGACTGGAACATGTTGATGAAGTCCAGATAGAGCGAGAGCGCGCCAAATACGCTTTTCTTCTGGGCGACTTCATAGCTGTCGCTGGCGTAATACATGTCCTTGATGTTCTGCGTGTCCCAGGCGGTCAGCCCGGCGAACACCAGAACCGCGACGATCGACAGGGCGAATTGCAGGCCGGTCGACTGAAGGAACAGATTGACCAGGCCGGCGACCACGAGACCCCAGACGCCCATCACCAGGAACGAGCCGAAACCCGACAGATCGCGTTGAGTCATGTAGCCATAGAGGCTCAGCCCGCCGAACGCCGCCGCGGTGATAAAGAAGATGCGCGCGACCGACGCGCCGGTAAAGACCAGCAGAAGCGACGACATCGACAATCCCATCACCGCCGCAAAGGCGAGGAAGAGATTGCGGGCCGTCGCCGCCGAAATCTTGTTGGCGCGGGCGCCGATGAAGAAGACGAACGCGAGCGGCGACAGAATCACCACCCAGCGCAAAGGCGTCGTGTAAAGCATCTGGCCGAAGGGCGTCAGCGCGAGCGCGCCCGGCGCCGTCTTGGCCACGGCCAGCATGTAGGTGCCGAGCGCGACGAGCCCCGTCACGCCCAGGCCGAGCGTCATATAATTATAGACGCCAAGCATATAGGCGCGCAGGCCTTGGTCGATTTCAGCCGTTGTCGGCCGTGCGACGCCGCGCCCGTAGCCGAAGCTGGTGTTGCGGTCGAAGTTGGACATGTGATCCTCTTGGTCTGGCTGGCCGGCCCGCGCTTTTCAACAGCGCTCCCAGCCTCGCGGTGAATATGGCTCCGCCTTAATTGGGAGGCAAGCTGGCGGCGAATGAACTCTTGTTAAGGTGGCTGCGAATTAAGGCGGCTTCACGAACGTCGCCTTGTCCTCGAAGCTTTCTGATTTTGATCAAATTTTTGCGCGGTGCACAAGCCAGCCCTCCGCGAAACGTTCCCTTGGCGGCCGGGCGATCCCGAGACATGCGCCCGCCCAATCGGCGCGCGCATGGCGCAGCGCGGGATGGCGGCCGATCGTCGCACCCTTGCTGATAGCCGGGAATCCGCTAACATCAAACATCAGGCGTCACTAGGACGTTTTTTCAAGCGTAAGCTTGACGGGACTGCTTTGTGCGGCGCAAAGCAGCATTTTCTGAGAGTCGCGTGTTCTTGTCACACGAAGACCCAGGAGGTCATCATGCGTGAAGGTGGAAATCCGGACGCGCATCCAGCGCCGCAGAGGGGCGAAGCGCGCTTCGCCCCGCGGGGCGTATGCCGTTTTGCGCAAGGCGTTCGCCTCGCTCTGCTGCCAGTCGTCCTCGCGGCCGTCGCCGGGTGGGCCGATCCGGCCTCGGCGCATGGGCGCCTAGGCGCCGCGGAGGGCCGGTGCCGTCTGTTCATCGGCCCCGACATCATGAATTTCACGGGCTATCTGCCAGAAGCGTCCAAGAACGAGTTCTGCGAGGACATTCCCGCGACCGGACCAATGATCATGGTGTTGGACGCGGAGCAGGACGAACTGCGCGATATGAAAATCGAATTGCGCATCGTTAAGGACGTCGGCGGCGAGGCGAAGGAAAACGAGGATCTCCAAGCCGTCACCGTCGCTTATCGCGAACCAAAGAGCTATCCGACCGGCACGATCAATTTCGAGCATACATTCGACGATCCGGGCTATTTCGTCGGCATCGTCACGGTCACGGGCGATCACGGCGAGCGATGGGTGTCGCGCTTTCCCTTCTCGGTGGGGAAGAGCTTCATGCGTGACCTCCCCGTCTATCTTACCCTCGGTCTTGGCACGCTGGCTGCCTTCATGATCTATCTCGTCCATCGCCGTCGCGAAACGACCGCAAGCAAAGCGCACAAACCGCCGCCGGCGCCACCGCCGACGACGCCGGATGAGGATCACGGTCCGGAAGCGACTCCGGCGGAGTAAAAGCGCATTCGCCTCGGCGCTGGATCATGCCGCCGGCGCAGATGCGCCGGCTTTTTTTTGGAATAGCGCCGCGGTCGGCTTTCGCTACTGCGGCGAGGCCCCTCCGCCATCGATCTGTCGGCCGATCTGCGCAATCGCGCGCTGATAGACAGTGGCGGCGTTCCACGCCTGAATCGCCTCGAAATTGCTTTCGCCCGGCTGATAGCCGCCGCCGGCGCGCCAGCCATGGGCGTGAAGGAAGTTCGCGGTGGCGTTAAGCGCCGCGGCGGCGTTGTCCAGATTTCCCCCGCCGCCGTAGTTCAGAATATTTTTCGGGAGGAACTGCGTATGGCCGATCTCGCCATGCATCGAACCTCGAGCGTTGGGCGCCAACGCGCCGCGATCGACCAATGTCAGCGCGGCGTATAGCTGATCGGTGAAATAGTCGGAACGGCGGCAGTCATAGGCGAGCGTCGCCACCGCCGAAAGCGCATGCTGATTGCCATGCACGGCGCCAAACCCCGTCTCCATCCCCCAAATGGCGAGAAGCGGTCCCGGCGGCACGCCATAGCGCTGCTCGATTTGGGAGAAGAGCCCGCCGTAGGAGTGCTTGAGCGCGCGCCCGCGCGCCACAATCGCCGGGCCGCCGCGTTTCGCTAAGAATTGGTCGAGCGACAGGCGGAAGCTCTTTTGGCCGCGATCGGCGGAAATCGTCGCCGCGTTGTAATGGGTCCCCATCAAAGCGCTGATGCCGGCCTGACCGATGCCTTGGCCGCGCGCCTCCTGAGCGAATTCCTGCTTCCAATTTTCGAAGCCCGCCGCCGAATGTCCGCATTGGGCCGCCGCCGCCGGATGAATAATCGCACTAAACGCGAACGCAGTCGCAATTTTGAGGACAGTCCGCATAGCTGTTTTCCCCTTTGTCCCAAAACCTTTGAACGAGCTTTTCTCTGGCTTCAATGTCGAGCGGTCGCGTCCGCTCCGGTCGCCGCAGCCTATCCGTTTCTCTCTGTTGATTCACCCGCTTTCAGCGAGAGCTTACCCTGAATGGACATTTTCGCGCCACAGATACCTGACCCATCGTAAGCTTGGCGTCCGACGTCCCGGCCGAGTCCCAGCCATCCACCGAGCGACGCGGCGTTCGGCTGGCGCCGCGCGCGTCTCGACACGATCGGCGATCGGCCGCAGCAGGACAACCATCATTGACGAACGACGTCAGTCGGCTAGCATCGCCATTCTGTAAGCCTCATGCGCTCCCGGATGAATTCACTGCAGCCATGGGCGCAGGAGAGGAGCCGCTAAGTGGGGATGCGTTTTGGAAGAAATTCTCGAAAGTGATTGGACTCTCGGCGCCGTTAAACGTCGCGAAGAGGCGCGGCTACTGAGCCAGCGCGCCTCGCGTCAGGGCGACGCCGAAACGATCGAAGCGCGTCCCGCGTCGGACATGTCGGGCGATAATTGGGTCGCCGAAGCATTCAGGCGCCGGCAAGCGGAAGAGCTCGCAAAAGCGGCGCGTCATCAGTCCCCCGCCGGCGATCGCAAGGATGCGGCAGGCAGGGAAGTTCTCGTCGACAATTGGCTCGTCGAGGGCTTTCAGCGTCATCAGAAGGAAGAGCGGCGACGAGAGATTGGCGCCAGATCGGAAGAAGCCGAAATTTTGGCTGTTGGAGGCGACCCTTCGAGCGCCGAGGCCAAACCCGCGTCCATGCGCGCTCTTGTCGCCACAGACGACATCAGCCTGTCGATGCAAGGCGCATCTGCGGACCGCCAGGCCGGCGCCAGTGACGATGTTTCGCCTGGAGCCGTTGGCCCTCTCGTCAGCCTTGGCGAAGCGGCGACTGTCAGCAAGCGGGGCCCGCGCGGCGCCGCTCGAATAGTCGCAATCGCCGGCGTGGCCGTCGTTGGCTTGGTTTCCGTCATTGGCCTCAAAACCGCGCTCTGGAGTTCCGTCGACTCTCCGCGCGGCTTTGATCGCGGCGCGCCAAGCGCCGCGCCGACCAAAAAGGCGGCGCGGCCTGCGGGAAAAGAAAACGCTCATCCGAGCCAAGCAGCTCCGTCGCAAGGCGTGGAGACTGCGAAGCCGCCGCCGGATCGCCCTGGCGCCAATCGCGGCACGCCGCCAAGCGATTCGACGGCTCGTCCGGCCGACGCCGCGCCCGCAAAGCCTGGCGACGCCGCCGCAATTCCTGCGCCCCCAGCCGAAGCGCCGCCAAATTCAATGCAGAATCCGACTGCTGCGCCGCGTCCTCAGCCGGCACCCGAGGCTCCTTCTTCCTCCGCTGGGCATGGCGATGCGGCTGCGCCTGCCGCATCTGCGCCTGCGCCCGTTCCGGAGGGGCCCAAAGCAGCCGTGTCGCCGGCAAAGCCCGAAAAGGATTCAACTGGCAAGCCGGCGTCCGTCGAGTCTGAAAGATCGCCTGAGGGGGGCGGGCCAGGACCAGGGCAAAACGCTTCCGAGCCGAAGCGACATGCGCCAAACGCCAATGTCGACGCCAAACCGAAACAGCAGGCGAACGAAAAAAACGGCGTCCGTCATTCGACAGGGAAGCCCGGCGGCTTTTCGGGCTTTCTAAAGCGCACCGCAAATTCGGTTCGCAGATTTTTCGGGCGGCTTGGAGCGCAGTAGTTTTCGCCCATGAGCGGCGCAGCGCCAGCGGCGTGGGCCGCGCAAAAGGTTCATTGGACCTGGCCCGCGACGATGCCCATTTGAATATCACGCGACACCCAGGTCGAAAGAGCCGTGTCGGTCTCTGCTTTCAATGAGACGCGAGCAATCCCGTGAGAACGATTATCGAGCCGTTTCGCATCAAGATGACCGAAGCGCTGCCGATCACGACGCGTGGCGCGCGCGAAGGCCTTCTGGCCAAGGCCTTCAACAATGTCTTCCTCTTGGACGCCGAGTGCGTCACCATCGACTTGTTGACCGATAGCGGCACGGGCGCGATGTCCGACCGCCAGTGGTCGGCGCTGATGCTCGGCGACGAAAGCTATGCGGGCAGCCGCTCCTGGCGGCGGTTCGAGCAAACCGTGCGCGAAATTACCGGTTTCAGGCATATTTTTCCGACGCATCAGGGGCGCGCCGCGGAGCGCATTCTCGCTGCGACTCGTCTGAAAGCCGGGAACGTCGTTCCCAATAACGGCCATTTCGACACGACGCGGGCGAATATCGAATATGTCGGCGCCATCGCGACGGATTTGCCGTCGGCCGCAGCGCGCGATCTCCAGTCCGAGAAGCTGTTCAAGGGGAACATGGACCTCGACAGACTCGCGCAAGCGATCGAGGCCGAGGGCGCCGCGAATATTCCCTTCTGCATGATCACCGTGACCAACAACAGCGGAGGCGGTCAGCCGGTTTCCATGGAGAATATCCGGCGCGTCAAGGAATTGCTGGACAGGCATAACATCCCGCTGATCCTCGACGCTTGCCGTTTTGCCGAAAACGCCTTCTTCATAAAAGAGCGCGAGCAGGGCTTCGCGGACCGAAGCCTGCTCGATATTGCAAGAGAGATGTTTTCGTTCGCCGATGGGGCGACGATGAGCGCAAAGAAAGACGGGCTGGCCAATATCGGCGGCTTTCTCGCCTGCAACAATGATGATTGGGCCGACGACTTCCGCAACCTGCTCATCCTGACCGAAGGATTTCCCACCTACGGCGGTCTCGCCGGTCGCGATCTCGAAGCGATCTCGGTCGGCCTGATGGAAGCGCTGGAATATGACTATCAGCGCTATCGTCATGCCACCGTCGAATATCTGGCGTCGGCGGCGATCGCGCGCGGCATACCGATCGTCCGCCCGGCCGGCGGCCACGCCATCTTTATCGACGCGGCCGCCTTCTGCCCGCATCTCCACGCCAGCGACTATCCCGGCATCGGGCTGGTCAACGCGCTCTATCTTGAAGGCGGGATTCGCGCCGTCGAACTCGGCAGCGTGATGTTCGGCAAGCCTGCGCCAGACGGCGGCGGGGAAATCGCCGCGCCGCATGAGTTGGTGCGATTGGCTTTCCCTCGCCGAGTCTATACGCAAAGTCACTTCGACTATCTGATCGAAACGCTGGATGTCGTTTGGCGTCAGCGCGCCTCGATCAAGGCTTACCGGATCACCGAACAAGCGCCGTTTCTCAGACATTTCACCGCGCACTACGAACCGGCCGATGGTTGCGAGCGGTTTCTACGCAGTTGACGAAGGACCTCCCTGGGCGGCCTGAAACTGGACAAGTTCGGTTGCTGAATAGTCGCCGCGTGCGTCGCAGTTCGGGCAAGTGGCGCTGAACGAGGCTGGTCCGGATATCTCGAGAGTTCCTGTGCCGGTCGGTTCGTGCAGAATGGCGAAGTGCTGGCGGCACTGTTTGCATGCAAACCCGATATACCAGCCTCCCGGGATCAGCGCCGGCAGCGCAGAGACATTAAAAACGGCGGTGAATCGAATGCCTTGGGGCATAAAGCGTCTCCCAACTTCTGCTGTTAATGTTCATCTAGCGCCGGCCGCTTGCGCGACGATCCTAGCTGCGTTCGCGCCCGCACGCGCTGACCGGATTGAAAACGACGTCGCCTTGCCGCTTTTGTCTGCTTATGCATGAGATTCCACGACGCGTTCAACGGACTTGGCATAATTCTTAAGGCTTTCAGGTCTAAAGAACGCGCGAGCGACGTTTCCATTCTCACCTGCTTTTGGGAAGATGAGCACGCGCGAGGCGACGCCAAGCGGCGGAGATCGCGCATGGCCTCAACCAAGTTTCTGGGCGCGGCATGACCTTTCCTGACATTTCCGCCGACATCGCCGCGGCCATGCCGCAATTGCGCGGACGCATTGCCGCGAATGAGCCGCTCGCGCCTTTGACCTGGTTTCGCGTCGGCGGGCCGGCGCAGATTCTCTTCATGCCGGCCGACGAAGCCGACCTTTCCTACTTCCTCGCGCAAGCGCCCCGCGAAATTCCGGTGACCGTCGTTGGGCTCGGCTCCAATCTCATCGTGCGCGACGGCGGCGTCGAAGGCGTGGTCATTCGGCTTTCGGCGAAGGGCTTTGGCGAGACGGTCGTCGAAGACGGTTGCAGGCTGCGCGTCGGCGCCGCCGTTCCCGACGTGAAAGCGGCGCGCGCCGCCGCCGAAGCCGGGATCGACGGTCTTGCCTTTTATCGCGGCATTCCCGGCGCCATCGGCGGCGCGTTGCGGATGAACGCCGGCGCCCATGGCGGCGAGACGAAAGACGCGCTGATCGAAGCCCGTGGCGTCGATAGCGCCGGCCACATCCGCGTCTTTTCCAACGCCGATCTCGGCTATTCCTATCGCCATTGTTCGGCGCCCGACGATGTGATCTTCACCCAGGCGCTCTTTCAGGGCCGTCCCGGCGATCCGGCGACGATCCTCGCCGAGATGGAGCGCATCACCGCGGCGCGCGAAGCCTCGCAGCCGATCAGGGAAAAAACCGGCGGCTCGACCTTCAAGAATCCGGAAGGCCGCAAGGCGTGGCAATTGATCGACGCGGCCGGCTGTCGCGGCCTCGTCGTCGGCGACGCCCAGGTGAGCGAGATGCATTGCAATTTTCTGATCAACCGCGGGCGCGCGACCGCCGCCGACATTGAGTCGCTTGGCGAAGAGGTGCGCCGGCGCGTGCGTGAGACGAGCGGAGTCGAGCTGCATTGGGAGATCAAGCGCATCGGCGTCGCTTGAATGGCTGCGCGGGTGAGGGGCCCCGGCAGCGCTTGCGCCGATTGGCGTAAGTCGGTAAGTTGGTAAGACAATCTGAGAACTCGTCCTTGGCGTCAGCGAAGCAAAAACCGGTTTACTCAAAAGTCTCTGTCAAGAGCCAGACAGTGCTGCCGCGAGAAGTGCGCGAGCGCTTGCAGATAAAGCCGGGCGACAGGCTTCGTTACGTGTTTGATGAAGCCGGCGTGCGCATCGAGAGAGGCGCGCCCACCGAGAGCGACGATCCTTTCGCGACATTCGGCGAGTGGTCGAGCGAGATTGACGATGAGGCCTATGGCGACCTCTGACAAAGCTCGGTATGCGCCGGGAGAGGTGATTGTCGTCCCCTTTCCCTATGCCGACCAATTCGCCGAGAAGCGACGCCCTGCGCTCGTGGTCTCCAACGCCAAGGTTCATTCGCAAGACTGTGTTTGGGTCGTGATGATCACCAGCGCGTTGCATTCGCGCCGTTCGAATGATCTTGAGATTAACGACCTCGCTCGCGCCGGCTTGTCGTCGCCATCGATCGTCAGACCCGCCAAAATCACCAACATCGAACCATCCCGCATTATAAGGCGCGCCGGCCAGTTGAAGCCCGAACAAGCCGACATTGTCTTCGACATGGTGAAATCCTTCATCGGGCGCTAACGCTTTTTTAGCAAAGGCCGAGCATGACCAAACATGTCGCCGTTCTGATGGGCGGACTCTCCGCCGAACGCGAAATTTCCCTGCGATCGGGCGAGGCTTGCGCGAAGGCGCTCGAAGAGCAGGGATTTAAGGTGACGCGCGTCGACGCCGGCCATGACGTGGCGAATGTCGTCGCGGCGCTCAAACCGGATGTCGCCTTCAACGCGCTGCACGGCAAATTCGGCGAGGATGGCTGCATTCAGGGCGTGCTGGAGCTTCTCGGCGTCCCCTACACGCATTCCGGCGTGCTGGCCTCTTCAGTGGCGATGAAAAAGGACGTCGCCAAGACGGTGATGTCGGCGGCTGGCGTTCCCGTGCCGAAAGGACGCGTACTGCACAGGCTCGACGCCGCGAAGGCGCATGCGCTGACCCCGCCCTATGTGCTCAAGCCAGTGTCGGAAGGCTCTTCCTTCGGGGTTTTCATCGTCCACGAGGGCCAAGAACATCCACCGCAGGAATTGTGGCGACCGGACTGGACGCACGGCGACATGATGCTGGCGGAGCAGTTCATCGCAGGGCGCGAACTCACCTGCGCTGTCATGAACGACAAGGCGCTGGACGTGATCGAAATTCTCGCCGCCGACGGCGGATGGTACGACTATCACGCCAAATACGCCAAGGGGGGTTCGAAACACGTACTTCCGGCGAATCTTAAACTGAATATTTACCAAGAGGTCCAACATTTGGCGCTTGAGGCTCATCGAGCTCTCGGCTGTCGCGGCGTAAGTCGCGCCGACTTCCGATACGACGACCGCCCCGGAGGTACGGGCGAGCTCGTCGTATTGGAGGTGAACACGCAGCCGGGAATGACGGAGACCTCGCTCGTGCCAGAAATGGCGGCATACGCAGGTTTTTCATTCGGCGAGCTGGTCAAATGGATGGTGGAAGACGCATCCTGCGATCGTTGAAGGAGTCATTTGCGGCTCGGCATTCGCTCGTCCCTATCATCCCCGGAGACGTCCGCTACGTCGTCGCGACGGCGGACGCCATCGCGTCCGTCCCGGCGGCGGGAGCCGCCACGCCAGTCGCGCCGCGCACGCCGCGGCGCAAAAGCCTGAGCGAACGCCGCTTTTCGCGCGTGGCGCTGTTAGGTCGTCCCGGCGTCGGCACGCTGGCGGCTCTCGCGCTCTTTGGCCTTGTCGGCGCGGCAGGCTTTGTCGAGAACGGGGGCTATGCCGCTCTCGTCGCAAGCGAGGGAGAACTCTACGACATCGCGGCGCGGGCCGCGGGCTTTCCGATTTCGGCCGTCACCATCACCGGCCAGTCGCGTCTGAGCGAGCGCGAGTTGCTCGACGCGGCGCGCGTCGGGCCGCGAAACTCCTTGCCCTTTCTCGATGCGACAGCGGTGCGGGAGCGCCTGACGCTGGTCCCGCTCGTCAAGTCCGCGCGGGTCATGAAGCTTTATCCCGATCGTCTGGTGATTGCGATCGAAGAGCGGCAGCCAAGCGCTCTATGGCAACGTGATGGACGCGTGGCCGTCATCTCCGAAGACGGCGTGCCGATCGATGAATTGCGCGATCAGCGTTATCTCGGCCTGCCTTTCGTCGTCGGCGAGGGCGCCCAGAAGCGCTTGCTCGAATTTCACATGCTGACGGCGAAGGCCGGCGATCTCGCGCATCGGATCAAGGCTGGCGTGCTCGTCGCCGGCCGCCGCTGGAACTTCGAGATGACAAATGGCGTCACCGTGAAGTTGCCGGAGATCGATTCATTCGGCGCCCTGGAGACGCTTGCGCGCCTGCAGCGAGAGGCGCGAATTTTAGACAAGGACGTGATGTGTATCGACTTGCGCATTCCCGATCGGATCGCCGTTCGGCTGACGGAAGAGGCCGCTTCGGCCCGCGAAGCGCAGCTTGCCCCGCGCAAGTCGTCCAAGAGTGGTGGTTAGCAGCATGATCTCGCCCCTCGTCCCGCCGCGAATGAAGCCGCTCTCGCCGCGTCGCTCGGCGACTTTCGTTGCGCTTGATGTCGGCACTTCGAAGATCGCCTGCCTCGTCGCGCGACTCACGCCGCTTGGCGCGGTTGCGCCCGGCGACTGGCGCACGCATCGCGTTCGCGTTGTCGGCATCGGCCACCAGCGTTCTCTCGGCGTCAAGAACGGCCTCGTCGTGGACATGGACGCCGCCGACGCGGCGATCCGTCAGACCGTCGACGCCGCTGAGCGCATGGCCGGCATGCAGGCGGAGCGGGTTATCGTCACCGCGTCGGGCGGACGATTGTCGTCGCAGCATTTTCAGGCGAAGCGGGCGATCGGCGGGCGCGAGGTCGCCGAACACGACGTCCATCGCGTTCTCGAAGCTTCAGCAGCGCATCATCTCCAGCGCGGCCGCATCGCCGTGCACTCGCTGCCTATGGGCTTTTCGCTCGACGGGATGTCTGGAATCCGCGAACCCAAAAGCATGATCGGCGAGGAACTGGGGGTCGACCTCCATGTCGCGACCTGCGATCAGGCGGCGGCGCGCAATCTGATTCTCGCGGTGGAGCGCGCTCACCTCAACGTCGAGGCCATGGCGGCTGCGCCCTATGTCGCCGGTCTCTCCACGCTCGAACCGGACGAGGCCGAGATGGGCGTCGTCGTGATCGACATGGGCGCCGGATCCACGTCCGTCGCCGTCTTCGCAAGGGGCGAGATGATTCATCTCGACGCCGTTACGCTGGGCGGCAGTCACGTCACGATGGACATCGCGCGCGGGCTCGACGCGCGGCTCTCCGACGCCGAACGGCTCAAGACCTTTCACGGATCGGCGATCGCTTCGACGTCAGACGAGCACGAAACCATCTCCTTCGATCACGTCGGCGAGAGGGATCACAAGGCGCATGCGCCAAAATCGCATCTTGTGCGCATCATCCGCCCGCGGGTTGAGGAAACGCTCGAGTTTCTGCGCGACCGGCTGGCCAAGGCCGGCCATCCGAGCGGTCCTGGCCGCCGCATCGTGCTGACGGGCGGCGCCAGCCAGCTCACGGGCGTCGCCGAAGCGGCGCGCCGCATTCTCGGCGGACAGGTTAGGGTCGGACGCCCGCTCGGCGTCGAAGGCTTGCCTGAGTCCGCTAACAGTCCCGCCTTCGCGGCCGCCGCCGGATTGCTCGTCTATCCGCAGGTCGCAGGCCATGAATATTTCGAGCCGCGCCGGATCGAGCGCGCGGCGACGGGAACGGACGGATACATGTCGCGCGTAGGCAGATGGTTAAGAGAAAGCTTCTAGTATCGCGTGGAACTGATTCTTTCATCCCGGCGCCGTTGGACAGCGAATCGCCGAGAATGATTGCCGAGGACGACGCGTTCGGCGACCGGGCGTCCAATGGCGAAGGACAACGGGCGCCGAGTCGTGAAGGCAATGGTGAGAGGCCTGGCAAATGACGATCAATCTTAAGGCTCCCGAACTTCGGGAATTGAAGCCCCGCATCATGGTCTGCGGCGTCGGTGGGGGCGGCTGCAACGCCGTCAACAACATGATCTCCTCTGGTTTGTCGGGCGTCGATTTCCTTGTCGCCAATACCGACGCCCAGGCGCTTGCGTCGTCGCAGGCCGAGCGAATCATTCAGATGGGACTGCAGGTGACGGAAGGACTGGGCGCCGGCGCTCAGCCCGAGGTCGGCCGCGCAGCCGCGGAGGAAGCGCGCGAAGAGATTCGCGAGTATCTTTCAGGCGCGCATATGTGCTTCGTCACCGCCGGCATGGGCGGCGGCACCGGCACGGGCGCCGCGCCGGTGATTGCGCAGATCGCGCGCGAAATGGGCATTCTCACCGTCGGCGTCGTCACCAAGCCGTTCCACTTCGAAGGCCAGCGTCGCCTGCGCATCGCCGAATCGGGCATCTCCGAACTGCAAAAGTGCGTCGATACGCTGATCGTCATCCCTAATCAAAATCTGTTCCGTATCGCGACCGAAAAGACGACTTTCGCCGACGCTTTCGCTATGGCCGATCAGGTTCTGTATTCGGGAGTCGCGTCGGTCACCGACCTGATGGTCAAGGAAGGGCTCATCAACCTCGATTTCGCCGATGTCCGCTCGATCATGCGCGGCATGGGCAAGGCGATGATGGGCACCGGCGAAGCCACGGGCGAGAATCGCGCCAATCTTGCAGCGGAAGCGGCGATCGCGAACCCGTTGCTTGACGAGGTGTCGATGAAGGGCGCGCGCGGCCTGCTGATCTCTATCACCGGCGGCCACGATCTGACGCTTTACGAAGTCGACGAGGCGGCAAGCCGCATTCGCCAGGAGGTCGACGAGGACGCCAACATCATTCTCGGCGCGACATTTGACTCGACACTCGAAGGCGTGGTGCGCGTCTCCGTCGTCGCGACCGGCATCGATCTCGCCGCGATCACGGCAGAAGATCCGACGAGCGAATTGCGTCTCGCCGAGGCCGCCGAGCGGCTGCGCGCTCAATTGCATCAGGCGCGCGCTCATCAGTCCGCGCCGGCGGTTCAGGCCGCGACGGGCGGACGGCATACGGAGGAGTCGCAGTCCGCAGCGAACTATTACGCTGAGCAGCCCGCGCATGGCGTCTACTTCGAGTCGGCGCCGCCGCGCCTCGCCTACGGCGAGCCGCAGTTTGACGCCGAGCGCCACCAAGCGCCGGCGGGGGCCTATGTGCCGCCCGCGCCGGAGCAGCCGCGTGCGCCCCGCATGCCTCAAATCGAGGATTTTCCCCAGCCAATGCAGGATCAGCTGCGCCAGCAGATGGGCGGCGGCGACCATCGCCGGAAATCGCTCTTTGAGCGTCTCGCCTCCTTTGGCGCGAGCCGTCAGGAAGACGCCGTCCATGGCGCCCCTGCGGCGTCCGCGCCTCGCCCGCACATGGCTCCGGCGGGCGGCCAGCCTTCCGCGACTCATGCCGAATATGGCAAGCGTCCGGCTGCTCCGGCGGGTCCCGGCGGACATGCGGCGCTCGATTCGCACGGTCGCCGCGCCCTGCAGCTGCGCCCGGCGGAGGAGGATCATCTCGAGATCCCGGCCTTCCTGCGCCGACAGGCCAACCACTGAGCATTGCGACACTTCTGGCGCGCTTGCGCGCGCCAGGCCCTTGGAATCGATAAATTTATCGGCATTGGGGCGATTGCGCCAAAGGCAGCAGATCTAAAAAAAGGCCCGCCGTGCGCGGGCCTTTTCTTTTGGACTTCTCGCCTTGTAACAAACTGTAAGAAACCGTGACTGGAGCGTCGGCGCTCTGATTTGCTATCCTTTGTCCGGGCTTTAGGGAGGGTTGCGCCATTCGCTCGGATTTACGCCGACCTGCGTCGCGCGCGCGCCGCGCCGCGCTTGCTGTGAGCGCCGCGGCGCCAGCGAACCAGCAGACCATCGCCCGCAGCGTGACGCTCGTCGGCAAAGGGGCGCATGGCGGTCGTCGCGCCAGCCTGACGCTCGCCCCGGCCGGCGCTGACGCCGGCATTGTCTTCAATGTCGGCGGCGTAGAGATCGAGGCGCATTGGTCACGCGTCGACGCATCGAAATTGCGCACGCGGCTCGCCGGGTCGGGCGTCAGCGCGTCCACGGTGGAACATCTGATGGCCGCGCTGGCGGCGCTGCGCATCGACAATGCGCTGATTTTGCTCGACGGCGATGAGGTTCCGGCGATGGACGGCTCGTCCCGAGACTTCGTCTCGGCGATCGACGAGGCCGGCGTCGCCGCGCTATCTGCGCCGCGACGCTGTTGGCGCGTCATGAAATCGACGCGGATATCGGACGGCGCCGGCTGGGCGGAGTTGCGTCCCGCGAAAACCGGCCTTCATCTCGATGTGGAAATCGCTTTCCTGAGCCCGGTCGGCCGGCAGCGGCTGTCGCTCGATCTCACGCCGGAAACGTTCCGGTGCGAATTGGCCGACGCCCGCAGTTTTGGCTTTTTGCGCGACGCGGAGCGGCTTTGGCGCGAGGGCCTCGCGCTCGGCGCCAATCTCGACAATACGCTCGTTTTCGATGAGCGCGGCGCGATCAATCCGCAGGGTCTGCGCTTCGCGGACGAATGCGTGCGTCACAAAATGCTCGATGTCGTTGGCGATCTGGCGCTCGCGGGCGAGCCCATCATCGGCGCCTTCCGCTCCTATCGCGGCGGACATGGCCTAAATATCGCCCTGCTCGAAGCTGCGGCGCGCGACGGCGCCCTGGCGCCGGAGTTCGTGAACGCGCCCAACGAAGACGCGACGGACGCCAGCCGAAGCCTTTCGCCATAATCTCGCCAGATGAAGGTTCTTTTTTCAGCCGACCGCAAAGGCGCCGCGCGCCGCCGCGCCTTTTGGCGCAGGGCAGGGGCGTCCTGCGGCCGATTTGGTTGATTGAGCTGGGAAGGCGTTGGGACGCGCGGGCGTCTCGGGGCGCCGCAACGGGGCAAAAAATGTCGGTTTTCGAACGTTCATTCAGTGTGTTGGCTTTGGCGTCGGCCTTGTCGATAGGCGCTGCGCCGGCGCGCGCCGACCTCATGGACTCGATCACCAGCGGTTTCGGCCTTTTTGGCGGCGGCGGCACAAAATATCAAACGGAGATCGTGCCGGACGTTCCGGCTGAAGATCTCTATAACGCTGGTTTGGCGCGGCTTAAGCTGAAGGATTTCGAGGGCGCAGCCAAAAAGTTCGGCGAGCTGGAGAAGCAACATCCGTCATCGGATTGGGCGCGCAAGGGCCTTCTGATGACGACGTTCGCTCAGTTTGAGCAGCCCAAATACGACGACGCCGTGCAATCGGCGCAGCGCTATATCGGCCTTTATCCGAATTCGCCCGACACGCCCTACGTCTATTATCTCGCCGGCATGTCCTTCTATAGCCAGGTGCCCGACGTGATGCGCGACCAGCAGTCGGCTGAGAAGGCGTTGGAAATTTTCACGCAGCTCATACAGAAATTCCCGAAGTCCGAATATGTGAACGACGCGAAATACAAAATTCAAGTGACGCGAGACCAGCTTGCCGCCAAGGAGATGAATGTCGGGCGGTTTTATCTTCTGCGCAAGAATTACCCTGCGGCGATCAATCGCTTTCACGACGTTCTCGGCAAATATCAAATGACGCGTCACACGGAAGAGGCGCTCTATCGCCTCACCGAAGCCTATCTCGCCATGGGCGTGACGAATGAGGCGCAAACGGCCGCCGCCATCCTGGGGCATAATTACCCCGATTCGCAGTGGTATAAGGACGCCCACGCCTTGCTCAAGAGCGACGGTCTGGAGCCGCACGAATACACTGATTCCTGGCTCTCCAAGATCGGCAAGACGCTGCACGCGATTTAGCTGTCCTTTGCAAAACACGACTGCATAAAGGCGCCGGCATGCGTGAGGGCGCGCCGGCCCTCTTCAAGCCGCGCGTTCCATAAGAGCCACGCGTGAATCATGTGCGGCCAAATCTCCAATGTGACGGAGACGTCGGCGGCGCCGGCCGCCGCGGCGAGGCGCGTCGAATCGGCGAGCAGCGTTTCGCTGGAGCCAACCTGGATCAGGAGCGGCGGCAGGCCGGCGAGATCGCCGAACAGCGGGGAAAGGCGCGGGTCGCGGCGATCGACTCCAGCCGGCGCGTAGGCTTGGGCAAGCTCTTCGAGATAGGGCTTGTGCAGCAGCGGATCGACGCCATCCTTGGTCGCCAGCGTTTCGCCCGACAGCGTCAGATCGGTCCATGGCGAAGCGAGCCAGGCGCAGGCGGGAAGCGCCTCGCCAAGATCGCGCAGGCGCATGATGAGCGCGAGCGTCAGCCCACCGCCGGCGCTGTCGCCGCCGATAGCAATCTGATCAGCGGAAAAGCCCTCTTCGCGAAGGAATCGCCACGCCTTGAGCGCATCGTCATAGGCGGCGGGAAAGGGATGTTCTGGCGCCAATCTGAATGCGACGGCGAGCGCGCGGGCGCGGGCGGCGCGTCCGGCTTCGGTCGCCATTCGGCGGTGGCTGACGATCGAACCTGAGCAATAGCCGCCGCCGTGAAAGAAGAGGAGCGCGCGCGAGGAGTCGCTCGTCGGCGCGCAGGACCATTCGGCCGGCATGCCGTCGATCGAAATCGATTCGAGCGCGATATCGGGTGCCGCCGGCCAGGCCGCGCCGACTTCCTCGATGCGGGCGCGTCGCGCCGGCCAGCCGACCGGTCTCGGCTTTGCGCTCAATAAAGCGCGGATGTCGTCAATGCCGAGATCGGCCACGAAAATCTCCGTTTGGAAAAGGTCGCTCGCGACTATAATCCCGGCGCGTTCCTGCGTCGCGGCGGCGGATTCGTCGCGTCTCGCGCCGGGGACGCTCGAGCAAGGCCTTATGCTGGTTCGTCTCTCCATCCGCGACATCGTGCTGATCGACGCGCTCGACCTCGAGTTCGCGCAGGGTCTGACCACGCTCACCGGCGAGACCGGCGCGGGAAAGTCGATCCTGCTCGACGCTTTCGTTCTGGCGCTGGGCGGCCGCGGCGACGCGTCGCTCGTGCGCGCCGGCTGCGAACAGGGACAGGTGACGGCGGTCTTCGATACGCCCTCAGACCATCCCGCGCATCTTGCGGCCCGCGAATTTGGACTGGCGAGCGAGGACGAATTGGTGCTGCGCCGTGTGCAGTCGGCGGACGGCCGCACCCGCGCCTTTGTGAACGATCAGCCGGCGACGGCGCAGGCGCTGCGCGCCATCGGGCGCGAACTCGTCGAATTTCACTGTCAGCATGACGAGCGCGCGCTCGTCGATCCAAGCGCGCATCGCGCGCTCGTCGACGCGCATGGCGGCCTTGTCGCGCAAGCGAGTGACGTTCGCGCGCGCTACGGCGCCTGGCAGGCGGCGCGCCGCGCGCTTGTCGAAGAAGAAGCGCGCATCGCCAAGGCGCGCGCCGACGCCGACTATCTGCGCCACGCCCATGCCGAGCTTTCGGAACTCGCGCCGCAGGACGGCGAAGAAGACGCGCTCGCCGAGCGGCGCCTCTTCATGCAGCGCGCCGAAAAGGTCGCCGCGGATATTTCCGACGCGCTCTCGGCATTTTCGAACGACGGGTCGCCGGCGCGCGAAATCGCTCAGGCGGCGCGGCGGCTGGAGCGGCGTCTGACTCAGGCGCCGCAACTCTTGGACGCGCCTGCCCGCGCGCTGACGCAAGCGGTCGATGCGCTGGGCCTTGCCGAAGAGGCGCTAGAGCGCGCGCTCACTGAGACGAAATTCGATCCTGCGGAATTAGAGCGCGTCGAGGAGCGGCTGTTCGCGCTGCGCGGCGTCGCCCGCAAGCATCAGGTCGCGGTGGCGGACCTAGCAAAGCTCGCCGAGAAATTCGCCGACGCTCTTGCGGCGCTTGACGCCTCCGAAGCGCGACTTGTCGCGCTGGGGCGGGCGCTTTCCGACGCGAAGCGGTCTTTTGACGAAGCAGCCTTGGCGCTCTCCGCCGCGCGCAAGGCGGCGGCGCAAGGGCTCGACGCGCTCGTCGACGCCGAATTGAAACCGCTGCGGTTGGAGGGCGCGCATTTTTCGACGCAGGTGACGAGCGATCCGGAATCCGCCGGGCCGGAAGGAATCGACCGCGTCGAATTCTGGGTGCAAACCAATCCGGGCTCGCGTCCGGGGCCGCTGACGAAGGTTGCGTCGGGCGGCGAACTCGCGCGCTTCATGCTGGCCTTAAAGGTCGTGCTCGCCGATCGCGGCTCGGCCCCGACGCTGGTTTTCGACGAAATCGACACCGGCGTCGGCGGCGCCGTCGCCGACGCCATCGGCCAGAGATTGGGGCGTCTCGCCAAACGCGCTCAGGTGCTCGCCGTCACCCATGCGCCGCAGGTCGCCGCGCGCGCCGGCCAGCATCTACGGATCAGCAAGGGCGCGCCGGCTAAGGCGGGCAAGGAGAAGCGCGTCGCTACCAGCGTCGCCGTGCTGGCGGAAGGCGAGCGGCGCGAAGAGATCGCCCGCATGCTGTCGGGCGCCGCGATCACCGAAGAAGCCCGCGCCGCCGCGGCCAGGCTGCTGGAAGGGGCGGGGTAGGGGGCGACTTTTCGGCGCGGCTTCCCTGTTTGAATTCCGCCTTTGGCGGGAAGCGCAAGTTTTAGCTGGCGGGCGGGATGGCCAGTTTTCGCCAAAACCGAAATTGAAGAGTGTCCCGGGTATCGGGCCTCCGAGTTTACACTGTGTGCGCCGTTTGCGCCCGAGGCTAACGCTGAGCGACCGAACAGTAGGTAATACCAACCTGTGCTGATCAGAACCGATGCGCCCAGTCGCGCAAACCGATGGACATGATGCGCCAGGGTTGTTCGATGAGTTTGTTCCAGGCGTCGCAGCAATGGTCGACGATGTCGTCGTATGATTTGAACACGCGATTGGAGAGCCAGTTGTCGCGCATGAACTGCCAGAGGTTCTCGACCGGGTTGAGTTC
>NZ_JAKFWS010000022.1 GCF_021731785.1 Methylocystis sp. | reverse complement strand
CGAATTGGCCCGAGGAACAAAAGCCGGAGCAATGGGACGCAGCGGCCGAAGTCGCTGCGGCGAAGGCGTCCCTTCATAAAAAGGCGGCGTCTGCCAAACACCAAGATGAAATCGGTCGCCTCGCCTCGCTCGATCCGATTGCCTATGACGCCGAGCGGGCTCCAGCGGCTGAAACGCTTGGTTGCCGAATCTCGACGCTCGACAAGGAAGTTGGGAAGCGACGCGGCGAACGCGCGGCGACCGACGCCGCATCGCTCTGCGCCGACATTGAGCCGAGCGCCGATCCTGTGAACGTCTGCGAACTGCTGAATGACGTTCGCGCGACAGTGCATCGGTTCATTGTATGCGACAAGAACACGGCGACGGCGACGGCGCTTTGGTGCGCCTTCACCTGGTGCATCGAACACGTTCACGTCGCGCCGCTCGCGATCATCACGGCGCCGGAGAAGGGCTGCGGCAAAACTCAATTGCTCGACGTTATTGGCCGCATGTCCCGGCGTCCGTTGTTCGCATCAAACATAACGCCGGCCGCTACGTTCCGCGCCATCGAGGCCATGACGCCGACGCTGTTAATTGACGAAGCCGACGCCTTCTTTCGAGAGAACGAGGAACTGCGCGGCGTCGTAAACAGCGGACATACGCGGACGAGCGCGTATGTGATTCGGACTGTTGGCGACGATTTTGAAGTAAAGCGTTTCTCGACGTGGGGCGCAAAGGCGATTGCCGGCATTGGGCGGCTGCCCGAAACGGTCATGTCGCGCGGCGTTGTTCTGAATCTGCGCCGCAAGCTCAAAACCGAAAGCGTGCAGCGGCTGCGCCATTCGCCGCCCCGCATGTTTGAGGCGCTTGCCGCACGGCTCGCGCGCTTCGGACAGGATCACGGCAGCGCCATAGGCCGCGCGCGGCCGCAACTGCCGGAAGCGCTGGGCGATCGCGAACAGGACAATTGGGAAGGCTTGCTCGCAATCGCCAACTTGGCCGGTGGCGCATGGCCCCAAGAAGCGATGCGCGCCGCCTTGGCGATATGCGGAGCCAATGATCGCGAAGACCTATCGCTCGGCGAGCAACTGCTTCTCTCGATACGCGACGCCTTTGATCAGGACGGGGCAGACAAGTTGTCACGCGAAGAACTGCTGCGCCGCCTCGTCGGCGACGAAGAAGGACCATGGGCGACTTGGAACAAGGGCAAGCCAATGTCGGCGGCACAGTTCCGGAAGCGGCTCGCCGCCTTTGCGATCAAGACAAAGAAGGTTCGTCTCAACGCCTACACGACGGCGCAGGGGTTCGAGCGCCGGCAATTCGAGGACTCTTGGAGTCGTTACCTTGATGGCGAGGACCATGCTTCCCCTGAGAGCACCCCTCAGAATCGGAACAATGGAACATCGCTGGAAAACCAAGCGTCTGAGCGTTCCGACGGCGTTCCAGTTCCAGTTTCAGAATCGGAACATGCCGACTCCACCCTCAATTCGTCGCCTGTTCCAAAATCAAAGTGGAACCGGAACGCGAATGGAACGACGAATCCCCCGGAAAACCGGGAATGTTCCAATGTTCCATTTTCAGGCCCCCCCTCTAGGGAAGACATACCTGAAGAGGGAGAGGATGAGATATGAGCGCCTCCCACCTTCTCAAAAAAGCAGCCGCCGAAGGCATTAGCGTCAAGCTGGAAAGCGACAATAAATTAAAGGCTTGTGGCCCCGCCGAGGCGCGAGCGAAATGGCTGCCTATCCTTCGCGAGCATAAGTCCGAGCTACTGGCCGAACTAGCAGCGTCAGACAGTCAGACCGTCAGACCGCCGCTCCGCCAAGGTGGGGAAGGCCGGCGGACTTACGACGGCGGCGTCGGTGGCGCTACGGGCGTAGCAGGCGTAGCGGCTGTAGCGCGCTACGCCTCAAAACCCCCGGAAATACGCCAGCTACGCCCGCTACGTGTCAAAAACACAGAGTTCCAAAAAGATGTCTTTGAGGGCGTAGCAGGCGGCGTAGCGAGCCCGCTTGAACCCGCCGCGTCGCCCCTCTCGCGCGACCAAAGGGCCATCGTGACTGTTCCGGCCGGCGCCGATCCATTCGAGACAGTCGCCGAGTTGATCCGCATGGCGCGGGCAAAGGCGACGCCGGGCCGCGCGTATCAATTCCGGCTTGTCGATCAGCGCCAAGCAGGCCGCCAGAACGCCGAAGCAGCGCGCAACCGTTCGACCGACAAATTTTGCGCCTGCGGCCGCCTCGCGACCTTCGCCTGGCCCGGCGTTGATGGCCGGCCGGTGTGGACTTGCGACGAATGCGCCCCGGCATGGGGGCGGGCATGAGCGACTTCGATCCCGAATCGGCGAAAGTCCGCGCCGCGCACAAAGAATCGACGATTTTGCATCTCGCGGATTTGAAGCGGCACGGTTATTCGCCGCGCTTCGTCGAGATGAAAGTCGACCGACGCAGCGATAAGATCGTCCGCCTTCCATCGCGCCGGCCGCCAGAGCCCCCGCCGCCGCGCAAAGCCGAGCGCCGTTCGCGATGACGCCCGCCGAGGCTCGCTTCGCAGAAGCCGCCGAGTATCTCGCGCGCTACGAAGCCGCTTTAGCCGAAGCGCGCCGTCTCCAAGTGCGAGAGCGTCGCGATGCGATCGAATCCGGATTGCAGCTTTACGAAGGCCCGCTGACGACGCGCTCAGCCGCACTGGAGACCGATCTTCAGCACTATTTGGGCGTCGCGTGGCTGCGCGAGCGCGATCTTGAAAGCCTTCCCGAAACTTCGTCGCCATTGCGGCGCGCGCTTCATCGGATAGCGCGATCGCGCAACGGCGAAGGCATTAAGGCGCGAAGAATTTTTGACGTTGCCAAAAAATGCAATTGTTGGTGCTTGCGATTGCATAAACTTCCGGACGAAGCTTCTCCCGAAAATGGAAACGGGGAGACGCAATGAGCGTTCTGGATTTTTTGAAGACGAAGAAGTCTTCGCCCGCAGCAGCAATCCAAGAAATGCAAGCAAGCCTCGAACGCTTGCGCGCAGAGCGTAAAGAATTTGAAAACGTAGTCGAGAGCCATGGAGCCCGGCGCGCCGCGATGCTGCTCTCGGACGTTGCCGACAGTGCCATTGCGGAATTGGACGCCGCCGCCGCCCTCGCGCAAATTCGCCTAGAGCGCCTGGAGATTTGCGAACTTGAGTTAGTCGAGCGCATCGAACGGGCTCGCGACTCCGCCGATCGGGCTCGCCTGGCCGCTGAATTTGAGCGCGCAGCCGCGGCGATCGAGCCGGCCACGAAAAACTTGGAAGCGGCGATCGCGCCTGTCGCGGAAGCCTTCGCCACTCTCGTGAGATCGATTCCGGCCGAAACCTTCCTGCTGAAATATTCCGACGGCCATACGACGGCGCAGCCGGCCAATGCCGAAGCCTTGGCGCGAATAATTCTCGCCGCTGCGCTTTACGACGCCTGCCCCTCGATTTTCGAAATGCAAAGGCAACGCCCGGCTTTTGCTGGCTTTGGCGGCGGCGTCGAGCGCGCGCTGGCCATCCATTCGCTAATCGGCGACGTGTTGGTTCCGCGCCTCGCTGGCTTGTGCGGCGAGGAAAGCCGGATTTTACCAGCATCCGATACAGCCCGATTGCTCCTCGTCTCGCCGCTTCGATCGAAGGCGGCGGCGCTGCGCAATGGCGACGCCGAGGCGGCATGAATCCCGGCGGCGGTTTTTGCTCATAGCCGCTCGCCGGGCGGGCGCGCAGTCTGCTCGGCGGCTGCGCGCCTACCTTTCACAAGAACTGGAGACTGAAATGCGACAAGACAAAACCACCCCCACGCGCAGCCATGCTGACACAACGCCGCACGAACTCTCAGACCAAATGCTCCGGATCGAATTCACCGCCGATCCGAAGGCGCGCGCCGAATTTATGTCGTTCGCCGACTTCGCGGCTTTCCGTCGTGCGCAAGCCAGTGGCCGCGTCCGAATGCTCGTGCGGCCATCGTGAGGCGATGCGACGTTGGTGAGATGGATAGCCCCTCAGTGACTCAGGGCGGCCCACACGTAAGCGAAGGCGCAGAGCGCTTGGGGTAAGAGCGGGCACATGCGAACGCGGGTCCTTCTGGGCCTCTGACGCCATCGAGAGTGGACGGGGCGCGGGGGAGAGACCTATGCAGAATTTATGTAATGGGGTTTAATTCCCATTAATAAGGAGTGAAATCCTTGGCGGCGGGCGAAATAAAGACGGAAGATTTAGCGCGACTGGTAGGAATTACCGTCCAAGCCTTGGGGCAATTCGAGGCGCGAAAAATAATAAAAAAATCGCGCAGGGGATTTTATTCTCACCCGCAGGCTTTGCAGCAGCTCCTCGGCCATTATCGCGAGCAGGCGGCGGGAAGGGCCGGTTCGTCACTAACCGAGGCTCGCACCGCGCTCGCGCAAAGCCAACGCGATGCGCAAGAGCTAAAAAACGCGGCGACGAGGCGCGAGCTTGTGCCAGCTGCCGAAGTCGAGGCCGAATGGTCTGACATTTTGTCCACCATCCGAGCGCGTATGCTGGCGCTCGCCTCCGACATTGCGCAGCTACTCCCGCATCTGTCGAAACATGACATCCTGGCGATCGATTCCGCGATCCGCGACGCGCTCCACGAAGCCGCCGACGCTCTCGGGGCTGACGGCGGGGAGGCAGAAAGCAAATGACGATAATGACGCTCGCCGAAAAAGACGACACGATACGAGTCGTGAATCTCGTTCTGTCGCAGTGCGCGGCGTGCGCGACTGCCGATCAAACGTGCGACCTTGCCATGAGATTTGTGCATGGCGGCGCTGCGGCGCTGGTAACGGCGGCGGGTTACGACTTCGCGATCGACTTCATGAAGAAACTGACTGCTATCCTTGAGAACGAAGTCAAAGAAGATCGCCATGTGGCGATGAACTAAGGAAGGACCCACCATCCCCGCTAAAGCAGGCGTCACGTTACGCCTCGGCGCTGGGGTTCGTCGTTGCGTTAGGGCGCGGAGGGAGAGGCAGGATGGATGGAAATTCGCAGTGGCGTCCAAGCATCTGGTCGCCTTCGATATCGGTAGAAATGGCTGAGGCTGGCGGCTCGGTGCTTGAAGAGGAAGCTGACTACCTTATCGCCGAACGGGCGGCAGTGAAGGTTTACTTGGCAATGGAGGAAGTGCGTCGTCGCCGTGTCGCCGAGAGTTTGGAAGATTTAGAGCAAAAAGATAGCCTATAATTCCACTGAGGTATGCGCATAATTCCTTGAGCTCCGTAGAGATTGCTCTCAGATCCTCAAGAGACGATGGAATGTCCTTAAATACCCAAGATTTTTTTGGGGATCGGTTTTGGAGTCTAATCTCAGTCTTTCTTCCAGAATAATAGGCGTGAACAATCGAATTGCGATTTTGCCTATTAGCTTCGAATAAGTCCGTCGCATAGCAGATCGCATCTCTTAATTTCTCTGCCCTGCCGTCCGGATCGGTTAAAAACTGGCTCGGCATCGTTCTCGCAAGGTTTCGTATGGCCTCAATCAGCGTCCTACTGCTCAATGATTGAAAGGCGGCTGTTGTTCGATCGATATCGAGGCCGCATAGCACCGAAAAGATGCAGAAAATTCCAAATTCGCTCTGGCTCCAAAAGAAATTGATTACGCCGATCGCGTGCAGCCTCTCAGGCTCGATCGGAGAATTCTCTGCAATCCACGGGTCTTTATCGAGCATCTATATAGCCCTCAAACCTACCGCCGTCGGACGCTCCGCTACGATTCCGAAACAGTGACGAGATGCGCCAGTCGCGCGCTATCTGATCCCAAGCGAGCGCACGAGGACTTGAGTGATAACGGCTATGATCAGAAGATCAGTGAAGCGTTAACGAAGCCGAAGCCGATGTGAGGCTTTTAGGGATATAGCGGCACTTTTGCCCCGCCGTCCTGATCCACTTAACAGCCCGGCCGGCGACGACTGGGCTTTTTCGTATGAGAGGGGCAGGCGCAGGGGCGTCTTCGTTTCACTGTGCAACGGGCCGTCCGGCATAGCCTGATTGCGCCCCCTCGACATGCCCCGCGCGAGGCTTTTTTGTGTTTGGCCCCTACCCAAACGGGTTTGAACCCACCGTGAACCCACGGCGCGAGCGGCGGAAACCCCGCCATTTGCCTGACTTCGCAAGTCGCTGATTTTGTTGTCGGAATTTGGTCGGAGTGGCCGGATTCGAACCGACGACCCCTTGTCCCCCAGACAAGTGCGCTAACCGGGCTGCGCTACACTCCGACTGGCGCCGTTATAGAGAGGCGGGGCGGCGCTGGCAACGCCGGCGGCTAGTGTTTGGTCAGCCTGAGCAGGCGCTTGCATTCTTCAATTTCGGCGAGAGCTTCGCGCAGGATACGCGCTTCCCTTTCCGTAAGCGGACGCCGTTGGCCAGAAAGCTCGGGCGGCGTATAGCGCGGGTCGATCTCCAGGATTGCAGCCGCGTCGCCCTGGTCAATGGCTTCATCCGGATCGAGCGCGCGCGCGGACAGGTCCTCGTCGCCGCGCTCGCCCGTCGGGACAGGCGGGACTGGCGCGCCCATCGGCGGCTCCCCCTGTCGGTTCTCTTGCCGGCGGCCCGCGCCGGCGATGACGGCCTCCACCCCATTTTCCTTAAGGATGCGCTGCACGCCGCGGATCGTGTAGCCCTCGTCGTAGAGCAGGCGCCGGATCGCGATCACGAGATCGATGTCGCGCTGACGATAGAAGCGCCGACCGCCGGCGCGCTTTAAGGGGTTGATCTGCTTGAAGCGGGTTTCCCAGAAGCGCAGAACATGCGCGGGAAGGTCGAGGCTCGCCGCGACCTCGCCAATCGTGCGCATCGCTTCTTCGGTCCTGACCACCTGATTCCTCGACTCAAGGCGAGCTATTCATACATCCGTCACAGCGTTCTTTTCAGCCCAAAATCGGGCGGCCCTGCGGGAGCCGGCCGCAGGGTGTGGACAAGCGGGCGCCGCATCCCTTAACTGGCCCCCGTCATCCGGCTCCCAACCCTCGGCGTCTCATGGAAGATTGGCTGCACTTCCCCCATCCGGTCCCGGCGATCAGACACCATGTCACCGAGGCGAACGCCATTGCGGTGCGCAACTGGCTCTGGGTTGTGGCGGCTCTGGTTTTTCTGATGGTCGTCGTCGGCGGCGCGACGCGGCTGACCGAATCGGGCCTCTCCATCGTGCAATGGAAGCCGGTTACCGGCGCGCTGCCGCCACTGTCGCAGCAGGAGTGGCAGGAGGCCTTCGAGGAATACAAGCAGATTCCGCAGTATAAGGAACTGTTCCCGGACATGGACCTTGCCGGGTTCAAGTATATCTATGCCTGGGAATGGGCGCATCGCCTGCTCGGGCGCCTGATCGGCGTCGTTTTCGCCGTTCCGCTGATATGGTTTTGGGCGAGGGGCCAACTGCCGCGCTCGGTGAAGCCGAAGCTCTTGGGCATTATTGCGCTTGGCGCGGCTCAGGGCGGCGTCGGCTGGTGGATGGTGGCGTCCGGACTAATCAATCGTGTCGAGGTGGCGCAGGAGCGCCTGGCGATTCACCTGCTGCTGGCGGCGCTGATCTTTTCTGCTTGTCTATGGGTGGCTGGCGGCCTTGGGCCGCGCGCCGTCGCGCTCGTGCACGACGGGGCAGGCCGATTGAAGGCGGTCGCGCTGACGATTCTCGTTTCGGTTTTTCTGCAGATTTTCGTCGGCGGCCTGGTCGCCGGGCTGCGCGCGGGGCTCATCGACAACACCTGGCCGCTGATGGACGGGGTTTTCATTCCGCCGGCCGACGTGTTGTGGCGCTTGGAGCCGGTGTGGACGAATCTCGTCGACAATCCCGTTACCGTCCAATTCTTCCACCGCATGATCGCCTATGCGATTTTTGCTCTGGCGCTCGGGCATCTCATCGATGCGTGGATGAATGCGGAAGGACGCGTGCGCCGCGGCGCCGGGATTCTGTTCGGACATGTGCTCATGCAGATCGCGCTCGGAATCGCGACTTTGGTGTTGGTCGAGCCGCCCTTCGCCGGCGCGCCGCATCTGGCGCTGGCGCTCGCGCATCAGGCGATCGGCATGGCGGTGCTGGCGGTCGCGACGCTGCAGGCGCGACGTCTTGCGCAATACGTAGTGCGCTGAGGCGGCGGCATGCAAAATTTAGCGATCCTCGATCTTCCCGGCCCGGAGTTCCTCAACGTCTTCGGGCTCGTCGTCATTGGCGTGCTCGCTGCCGTCTATCTCTGCATCCGCCTCGCGGATCGCACGGATCGCCGCCCGCCGCCGCCTGTGCCGCAAAACCCGGATGCAATGGAAGTCGCCTTCCTGCAGGGCGGCGTCAATCAGGTCATCCGAACCTTGATTTACGATCTTGCTCAGCGCGGCTTTGTCGCCCTTGCGCCTGAGGATCACGTGATCCCCACCGAAAACCAGCCGCAACCGGGCGACCTCAACGCGATGGAGACGCTACTGCTTGAAGCCGCGCAGGCGAAGCCGAAGGCGCATGCGCTGTTTGAAGATCGCAGCCTGCGGCGGCCGCTGCTCGAGCAGCTCGCGCCGATCCGCGCCAAACTCGCGGCGGAGGATCTGATCAAACCTCAGTCGGTGAAAATCTGGCGCCGGCGCGCGCAGATCGGCGGAACGCTGATCATCGTCGGCGTGGCGCTTGCGAAGATCGTTGTCGAATGGTCGAAGGGTCCTGCGAACCTCGCCTATCTCATCTTTCTCGCCGCCGCTTCCGTCGCCGCGCTTTTCGCGCTCGCCTATGTGATGACCAGAACGCATGCAAGCCGTCGCGGCCACGCCTATCTCGAAGCGATGCGACTCGCCTATGGCGGGCGCTTGAAAGAGGCGGTCGCGCACATCGGCTCGCCGGGGCCGGAGGCGCGCGCGTTCCATGGTGCCGCGCTGTTTCTTATCGGCCTTTATGGATTCTCGCCGCTCAAGGGCACGACGGAGGCGATGTTCGCCGAAACCTTCAGCCGCAGCTCCCAAAGCCAGGGCGCCAATTGCGGGATGAGCTGCAGCGGCAGTTGCGGCGATGGCGGAGCGAATGGTGGCGGCGATTGACGCGCCAGCGCTAGGTTCCGGAATCGGCTATCGCCCGGAGTTTCGGGCCGATCTCTTCGCTCATCGAGACCGGATCGATTTTCTTGAGATTGTCGCCGACCATTATCTCGACGCAACGCGAGAGAAGCTCGACGAACTCGACCTTCTAAGATCGCACTTCCCGCTCGTCGCGCATGGTCTCGATCTCTCGATCGGCAGCGCAGACGGCGTCGATCCGCGCTATCTCGACAAAATCGCCGCGCTGATCGAACGCATCGATCCGCCCTGGTGGAGCGAGCATCTTTGCTTCACCCGCGCCGGCGGCGTGCGCATCGGCCATCTCGCTTCGCTGCCCTACACGCGGGAGGCGATCGACGCAGTCGCGCGCAATGTCGATTATGTGAGAAGGCGCATAAAGACGCCGCTGATCCTGGAAAACGTCACGACGGTCGTGCGTATTCCGGGCGGCGAAATGGACGAAGCTGAATTTTTGTCGCGCACGCTGGAAGCGACAGGGTGCGGCTGGCTCTGCGACGTCGCCAACCTGCATGTGAATGCGACCAATTTCAGCTTCGATCTCGAAAGGGATTTTAATTGCTGGCCATGGGACAGGCTCGTGCAAATTCACTACGCCGGCGGCCGCGCGCGCAACGGGCTGCTGATCGACAGCCATGACGCTGCGACGAGCGAAGCGGTCTGGACGCTCTACGATCGCGTCGTGGCGCGCGCGCCGGTCAGGGGCGTCGTTCTTGAGCGCGACGAAAACATGCCGCCGTTCTTAGAACTCATCGACGAAGCGGCGCGGGCGCGCGCAACGCTCGTGGAAAATCGACGATGGCGTTAGCCGAAACCCAGGCGCTGCTGGCGCGCCTTTTCACGGAGGAAGAACTGCGCCGCGAATACTTCGAGGCGCCGCTCGCCGTAGCGACTCGGTTCGGTTTGAGCGTGTACGACACGCAGCGTCTCGCCGCGCTCGATCGGTGCGAAACGGAAGCTTTTGCGCGGAGTCTGATCGGCAAGCGCACGCTTTACGCGCGCAAGGCGCTGCCGCTCACGGCGCGCGCATTGGGCGATCGATTCGACGCGCTTCTGTGGGAGGCGATCCGCGGGCGCGCGAGCGACGGAAAGCTCCGCGCAGACGCTGCAGCGCTTGTCGCGCTTCTTGAGCGACGCATCGCGCAGCGCGATCTGGCGCCAGTTTGGATCGTCGATCTCGCGCGTTTCGAACTTGCGTTCGTCGAGGCGGGGCGTTCCGGCCCGGCGCTATTTTTTAGGCGATTCGAGTTCGACATCGCCTCAATCGCAAACTCCCTCGCCAAAGACGAAGACGTCAGCGCTATTCGTCGGGGCGCCGTCGGCGTCTGGGCGCGACTGCCGCGCGGCAGGCTGCGCTGGCGACTCTTCCCGCGCCAGATTGCGCCGCCTTAGATCACGCCGCCCTTGGGCGAAACCGTCCAAAAGGCGAATAATGTGATTGATCTTGAAAGTTTAGAGCGTGTGGCTAGGCGCGACGAAACGCGTCGGGCATTTCGACGTGGCGCCGATCGGCGACGACGTCGATCATGCGCTCGGCGCCGCGATCGCGCGCCTCCTGGCTTTGCGCCTTGGCGTGATCTTCGCTTGCCTCTTTGAACTGCGCCTCGGCCTCATCGAGTTGCCCCCGCAGTTCGGCGATTGACGCGAGAATGTTGTCGCGCCTTGTGCGCGCCGCGCGCGCATAGGTCGGATAGGCGAAATGGTTGAGGTCGCTGATGTTGGCGCGCCGCTCTTCCTGGCCGATTTCGCGTTCAAGCTCATTGGCCACCCGCGTGAATTCGGCGATCATCGCGTTGAGCTGGACGACGCGACGGCGTTTTTCCTCGGCCTGGAACCGTTTGAGACGGACAAGCGTATCCCGCGATTTCATGCGACAAACTCCGCTACGCGACTTATGCGAAACAAATTCTTAACTCCGCGAGACGGGCCTTAATATGCCTCGCGGAAGTTGCTCCTTAGTTACCGGGCGCAATTTTTTTCGCGGGCTTCATTCTGCGCCCTATCTCAAGCGAGGGGCGCGCTTTGGAGGCGCAAACTATGCGGATTCTTGCTGCAATCGTTGCGAGCGCGGCCATAAGCCTCGCAGCGTCAAATGCCCTCGGCGAGGCTCCAGGCTTCGTCTATTCGCAAGACAGACTCGAATGGAAGGCGGGTCCGCCAGAACTGCCGAGAGGCGCCGAAGTGGCGATGCTGTTCGGCGATCCGATGGGAGGCGGGCCCTACATCCTGCGGATGCGCGCGCCGAAGGGATATAAAATTGGGCCGCATAAGCACAACGGGATGGAAACGATGACGGTCCTGTCCGGCGCGGTTCGTTACGGTCAGGGAAATAAGCTTGAGGCAAACGCCGAAAAGACTCTTGGCGCCGGCGGCTTTGCGGCGACGCCCGCGGAGGTCGGCCACTGGGTAAGTTTCGACGACAATACGGTGATTCAAGTGACGGGCATCGGCCCGTGGAATATCACCTATCTTGATCCGCGAGACGATCCTCGGGCGGCTCAGCGGTAACGCTGCGCCCGCTCCAGCTCTAACGCTACGCGGGCTCCTTGGCGCGCGCCGTTGACGCCGCGGCGCCGCCATAGCGGCGGTAGATGAAGTCGGGAGCCGGGGCATGCGATTCGACTTCCGCGTAAGCGGCGAAGCGCGCATGGTCCGGGGAAAGATGACAGGCAGGATCGGTCGCCGCAACGTCGCCGACGATCGCGAACGCCTGACAGCGGCACCCGCCGAAATCGATCTCGCGACGCTCGCAAGAACGACAGGGCTCCTTCATCCACTCCGTGCCGCGGAAGGCGTTGAAGGCCGAGCCGTTTCGCCAGGTGTCGGCGAGCGGTCGCTCGCGCACATCGTCGAATGTCAGTCCCGGTAAAGTTTGCGCGGCGTGGCAGGGCAGGGCCTTGCCTGATGGCGTCACCGCCATGATCGACCGGCCCCAGCCGCCCGTGCATGCTTTCGGCCGCTTGGCGTAATGATCGTGAATAACGAAATCGAAGTTGAGAACGCCGGCGAGACGCTTCTTCGCCTCGTCGACAATTCCGACCGTTTCCATAAAGGTTTCGCGCGTCGGAATCAGCGCAGCGCGGTTCACCTGCGCCCAGGCGTAATATTGGATGTGCGCGATCTCGATGCGCTGCGCGTCGACCTCGACGGCGAAATCGATGATCTGCGGCAGATGCGCGATGTTCTGACGGTGCATCGGCGCGTTGATCGTCAATCCCATGCCGAATTCGCGTGTCCATCGCGCAACGTCGCGCTTCTTGGCGACGCCGCCTTGAAAGCCTGAGATGCGGTCCGCGCTCTCGGCGACGACGTCCTGGATAGAGACCTGCACATGATCGAGGCCGATCTCGGCAAGTCGCTGCAATCGTTCGCGCGTCAGCAGCACGGCGGAGGTGACGAGATTGGTGTAGAGCCCGGCGTCGACTGCGTGAACGAGTATCTCTTCAAGATCGCGTCGCGCAGTGGGTTCGCCGCCGGAAAGATGCAGCTGCAATGCGCCGATCGACGCCGCCTGGCGAAACGTCTCGCCCCATTCGTCAGCGGTGAGCTCCGCATTCGATCGCTCGAGTTCGAGCGGATTTGAGCAATAGGGACATTGCAGCGGACAGCGATGGGTGAGTTCCGCGAGCAGTCCAGCCGGCCCGCCTGCGGACGGCGTAATTGAAGAGGCGAAGGCGGAAGGTGGCGGCGGCGCAAATTCGTCCGGTCCGTCACGCAGCAGCCGCTTGTCGGCGAGCCCTTGCAGAAGCGCGGTGACGTCTCGCGTAATGACGTCGAGCGGCGCGGCATATTGCTGCGCAAGCCGCGCGCAGAGATCGGCGAGGCGCGTCGCGCCGTCGATCGCGCGCAGGACAATGAGTCCGATCGGATCGAGTTCATACGCGCGCTCAGGCGCGAGAATGACCGTTCGCGATCGCGCGCGGTCTTCGTGCAGCCGCGCATAGCGCGTGAAGGCCGGACGCGAGTCCGGGCCGATCACGAACCGCGCGACGCGCGCCTCAGACATTTGCTTCTCCTGGCCGCCATGCGCCGGGCGGGATCAGCCCGGGCGTGACGTAGGCGTGATGTAATGCGTCAAGCTGCGCCCACAAGACGTCGCATTTGAACCGCACCGCGCCGACGCAGGCCTCCTGCTCGGCGCGGGATTTGGCGTTATCGAGCACGAAGCCCAGCGCAAATTCGGAATCGCGCGGCGCCTGGCTCAGGCGGCGCTTGAAATAGGCCATAACGCGGTCGTCGACGAAATCGTAGTTTTCGAGCATTCCGGCGATGCGTTCTCGATGGATCGACGGCGCGAAGAGCTCGGTCAGCGAAGACGCCACCGCGACCGTGAGCGGCTGCTCGACGACGAAGCGGACATAGGCTTCGACCGCGAATTTGGTTGCGGGCAGGGCGCCCCGACGAGAGGTGACGTAATCGCGCGAGAAGCCCAACGCGTTGGTCAGCACCAGCCAGCGCTCGATGCCGCCGCCTTCGTCGCCGAGGCCGTCATGATCGTGGATGCGATGGATCCATTCGCGGCGCAGCTCGCGGTCGTGGACGCGGCTCATGAAGGCGGCGTCCTTCCGTGGCACCGCCTCCTGGTAACAGTAGCGGTTGAGCGCCCAGGCGGCGACCTGCTCCTTCTTGAGCTTGCCGCCGTGCAGCAGCTTATGAAATTCATGCTTGTCGTGATAGCGCTCGGCTCCGACTGCGCGGATCGCGGCTTCAAATGCGTCGCGGGGGAGCGGCGCCGCCTCGCGCCAATCGATGGCTACGATCTCGTTCACAGCTTGACCTCCATCCCATCCTCGCCGACTTCCCAGCCGGCCGCTTGCGCGATCGAATATTCGTCCGAGAACTCGTTGAGAAGCGGATTCGAATTGTTGATGTGCACGTAGATTTTGCGCGTCACGTCGAGCGGCGCGAAGGCGGCGATGGAGCCGTCGGCGCCGCTGACGTTGATATGGCCCATGCGCGAACCGGTCTTGCCCAGCAGACCCTGCTCGATCATCTCGTTCTCGTGGAACAGCGTTCCGTCGAAGAAGACAAGCTTGGCGCCGCGCAGACGGTCGGCGAGCGGCGCGTCGATACTTGCGCAGCCGGGAATGTAAAAGAATGAGTCTCCGGTTGCCGCTTCGATGATCTCCAGCCCGAGCGTGTCGCCTGCGCTTGTGCCGAAGTTCGGCGCGTTGGCGTTCTCAAGGTAGAGCGCAATCTTGCCCGGAACCGGAAAGGCGCGGATGGCGAGCCCCAGATCGAGGCCGGCGCCTCTTATTGCGACCGCTTCGTCCATCCGAAGTTCGATGC
The DNA here is from genome assembly GCF_021731785.1 of Methylocystis sp. Classification (GTDB taxonomy): domain Bacteria; phylum Pseudomonadota; class Alphaproteobacteria; order Rhizobiales; family Beijerinckiaceae; genus Methylocystis. The sequence goes on along the minus strand of NZ_JAKFWS010000022.1, from coordinate 40,780 downwards.
GCGGCACGAGCTGCGTCTGCAGTATTGTGAAAATCGGATTGACGCCGAGCGCATCGAGAACGCGTCCCGCGGCGTAAAGGCTGAACGGCTGCGCTTCGCGCATGTTGAGAAGGCCCGCGACGTGATCGACGTCGCCATTGGTCAGCGCCACCGCCTTGATCGGGCTCGCGCGCAAGCCGTCATCAGCGCCGGGCGCGAGCTCGGGCGCAGCTGCGATTTGCTGGCGTAAATCGGGCGAAGCGTTGAGCAGAAGCCAGTCGGCGCCATTGGCGCTGACCGCCAATGACGACTGGGTGCGCGGCGCATATCCCGGCGTTCCAGCGCGGACCGCCCGGCAATTGGCGCAGTTGCAGTTCCATTGCGGGAAGCCGCCGCCGGCACCCGACCCCAAGACCTTGATCCGCATTGGCGTTTTCAACATAGCGAGCGCGCCGCTACGTCGGGTCTCCCTAACGTTATTTTCTTGGCACTATGCGCAGGCGGCCAGCAATCGCGCAAGTGCGACCGATTTGCGCGGTCTTCATGAAATGTCGAGACTTTTTCCCTATTGCGGCGGGCGTCTCGCCCCGCTTTGGTCGCTTTCTTTCGTCAGAACGGAAGGCGGAGAGGCGAGCCGCCTCAGTCGAAGCGCGCCGATGTCCCCGGACAGGCGCCGGATCGAGCCAACCAATTTGCGCAACTTTGGGATGCACATGTTAACGCGCTTTTGCGCGCTCTTGGTCGCGGCGTCGCTTGCCGGCTGCGTGTCGGACGGCATGCGCATGGTCGACGGCCATGTCGGCAACGCCGTTTCTCTTGTCGCGGGGCCGCAGGGCGAGCCGGCGAATGTCGCCATTTTTGTTGCTTCAACCCGCCGGTCGGAAGGCGCGGCGGATGACGGCCGCGCGCATTTTTCGCTGACGTCGATTGGCGTTCCGCTCAATCATCGCGCTGGAAGCGTCGAGCGTCCAAGCTTCGGCGGCGCCGATCGGCGGCGGCATTTCACAGTGATGTCGAAGCGCAACATGGACGAGCCGGAATTTTACGGCGAGGTCGCTTCGCATGTGTCTGGCCGCGTCGGTAATTCTCGCGACGTGCTGCTTTACGTGCATGGCTTCAACACCAGCGCCGATGACGCGCGCTATCGGCTGGCGCAGATCGTCGCCGACGGACGTTTTTCCGGCGTTCCCGCCCTCTTTGTTTGGAATTCCCGGGGCGGGCTGTTCAACTACGAGTCCGACAAGGAAGCGGCGACGGTTTCGCGCGACGCGCTCGAAAGGCTCATCGTGGAACTGTCGCACACGCCCGGCGTCGGACGCATTCATGTGCTCGCCCATTCGATGGGCGCTTGGCTGACGATGGAGACGCTGCGCGGAGTCGCCCAATCCGGCCATCGCGATCTCGACGGGAAACTCGGCGAGGTCATGTTGGCCGCTCCGGACATTGATCTCAATGTATTCCGGCAACAAGTCGCGCGCCTCGATCCGCGCCACGTGTCGATCTTCGTCGCCAACAACGATCGCGCGTTGTCGCTCTCGTCGCGCATCGCCGGCGACCGTCAGCGTCTCGGGGCGATGAATCCAACCAATCCCGAAGACAAGGCGGAACTCGATCGGCTTGGCGTCGCCGTTCACGATATTTCATCCTTCTCGACCGACTTCGTCGGCCATGGCGCATTCGCCGAAGCGCCCGACGTGGTGCGAACGATCGGCGCGCAATTGACGGCGCCGCGGCCGGCCGAGGCCGAGACGCAGGCGGTGATTGATGCGCGCGGGACAGCGGCCGCGTCTGAAGCCGCGCCCGCTGCTCCCAGTCAGAAGGTCGAGACCCAGCCGCTGGCGCCCCTTGCCGCGCGGTGAGGTTGCTTTTTGTTGATCTTCCACTATTTTCTTACGAAGCTACCATCGATCTGATTTCGGTATGAAAATGTCGGACACCGCCACTCTTTCCGCAAAATTTCAGATCTCGATCCCAAAAGCGGTTCGCGAAGCGCGCAAATGGAAGGCCGGTCAGGAGTTCGCCTTCATCCCGAAGGGATCTGGAGTTCTGCTTGTTCCCGTGCCTGAGCGAGATCAACTGGCAGGGATCGCGAAGGGCGCAAAACCAGAGAACTACCGCGATCGTAAAGACCGTTTTTGGTGCGTCTCGTAGATACCTCGGCTTGAATCGAATGGCTTATCGCGTCGCCCACGGGAAAGGCGCTGGGGTCTGCGATTCCCTCGCGGGACGACTGGCTTGTTCCTACGATAGTTCAGCTTGAGCTCTTTAAATGGATGAGCCGCGAGGCAGATGAAGAAAGGGCGGACCAGGTGATCGCCTTCACTCAACTTTGTGTAGTGGCGCCGCTCAATACAAAAATCGCGCTCACGGCTGCAGAACTATGCTCCAAACATCGTCTGGCCACTGCTGATGCTATCGTCTACGCCACATCGCTGGAACACGACGCAGGTGTTCTGACTTGCGACGCGCACTTCAAAAACTTGCCAGGCGTCCTCTATGTCGCGAAGACCAAACTATAGCGACTACGCCTGCGGCGCCTCTGTCGGCGCCGGCTTTTCCGCCTCGGCTTTCGCGAGCCGGTTGTAGCGCCGCACGCTGAGCGGAATGGCCGCCAGAAAGGCGACGCTCAAAACGGCTAGCAGCTCCATCGGATAGATCGCGAGCAGCAGCGCCGTCACGCCGACGCCGAAAAGCACGGGAATGACCAGATCGCGCGGTATGCGGCCGATGCGCTTGCCCGAAAAATGCGGAATGCGGCTCGCCATCAGGAAGGCGATTCCCAGCACGTAGACGATGTAGAAAGGCGTCATCGCCTTCGAGGCCGGCAGTTCCAGGACGGAGAAATGCAGGTAGAGCGGCAATAGCACCGTCACCGCGCCGGCGGGCGCCGGCATGCCGACGAAGAATTCCGCCTGCCAGGCGGGCTTCGTCGGGTCGTCGATCGCCACATTGAAGCGCGCGAGGCGCAGCGCGCAGGCGATAGCGAAGACGAGCACGGCAAACCAGCCAAGCCCTTTGATTTCCTGCAGCGTCCACAGATAAAGGAGAAGGCCGGGCGCGACGCCGAAATCGACGAAATCCGAAAGCGAGTCGAGTTCGGCGCCGAAGCGCGAGGTACCTTTGAGGGCGCGCGCAAGGCGCCCGTCCAGTCCATCGAGCACCGCCGCAGCCATCACCGCGGTGACGGCAGTCTCGAACCGTCCTTCTATTCCGTAACGGATCGCGGTCAGCCCCATTGACAGCGCGAGCAGCGTGACGAGGTTGGGCAGAACGATGCGCAACGGAATATTGCGGAAACGCAGCCGACGGCGTTCCGAGGGCGTCAGCGATCCCTCTTGCGAGTCGCGCCCGGAGAAGAACGGATCGGCCATGTCTTTACCTAACCCGCCTTGAAGGTGAGCGCGGCGGCGCCTGCGGTCATGTCGGCGAGAATGGTCTCTCCGGCGATCGCCCGCGAGCCTACCGCCACCATCGGTCGCGCTGATGACGGCATATAGACGTCGACGCGCGAGCCGAAACGAATAAGGCCGAAACGGTCGCCGACGCCGATCTGTTCGCCTTCCTTGACGAATCCGACGATGCGGCGCGCCACCAGGCCTGCGATCTGCACCACGCCGAAACGCCCGGATGGCGCGTCGATGACCATGCCGCTGCGTTCATTATCTTCGCTCGCCTTGTCGAGGTCGGCGTTGAGGAACAGGCCCGGCTTGTATGCGATCCGCGAGATACGGCCGGTGATCGGCGCGCGATTCACATGCACGTCGAAAACGCTCATGAATACAGAAATGCGCTGCATCGGCTCGGCCCCGAGACCGAGTTCGGCCGGCGGCAGATAGAAGCCGACCGCGCTGACGACGCCATCGGCGGGCGAGACGACGAGCCCGTCTCGAAGCGGCGTGATGCGCTGTGGATCGCGGAAAAAATAGGCGCACCAGGCGGTGGCGATGAAGCCGATCCAGCCGAGCGTCGGCGACAGCCAGTCGAGCAGGAAAGCGGCGACCGCGAAACCGGCGATGAAAACATAGCCTTCCGGATGGATCGGAACGAGCGATTTGCGGACGGAATCGATGATCGACATGCAGGCCTGCTTTCGTGGCGCATCGGCGAGCGCGCGTTTCCTTTGCCATGTTGCGGCGCCAGAGTCACGAATGTGCGGACTCGGTCAAGGCAACCGAAGGATGCGGCAGGGGTCGCCTTTCGCCGCCGCCGGCGCGCCGGGCTCCCGGATCAGCAGCGCCTGGGATTGGACCAACTCAGTGAGCAACGACGAATCCTGCAGCGGTTGCGGCGTGGCGACGAGCGCTCCGTTTTCGTCGGTGGCGAGCCGCGCCCGCATATAGTCCCGCCGTCCTTTGTTGGCGGGAAGGTCGCACCCTGCAAGCGCCAGTTCGGTCCGGTCGGCGCCGGCGTCGGCATCGCCCTGCAGGGCGCGTAGCAGCGGCGCCAGGAACGCCAGCGCGCAGACAAAAGCCGCGACCGGATTGCCGGGAAGGCCGAGGATTCGCGATTCGCCGAGCGTCCCGTGAATCAGGGGTTTGCCCGGCCGCATCGCAATCTTCCAGAAGTCGAGCGACATGCCCTGGCGCGACAGCGCCGGCCGCAACAGATCATGGTCGCCGACCGATGCGCCGCCGAGCGTGACGAGAACGTCGGCGCGCGCCTCGCGGGCAAGTCCGATGCCGCGTTCGAGTTCGGCGAGATCGTCACGGAAAATGCCGAGATCGACGACCTCGGCGCCGGCGTCTTCGGCGATCGCGGCGACCGCCAGATTGTTGCAGGAAATGATTTGCGAGGGACCGGGTTCGGCGCCCGGCGGGACGAGTTCGTCGCCGGACGCTAAGATCGCGACGCGCGGGCGGCGCGCGACGGGAACTGCGGCATGGTTCATCGCCCCAGCGAGCGCGAGTTCGGCCGGGCCGAGGCGGGTCCCGGCGGAGAGCGCGACCGCGCCTTCGCGAAAATCGAGGCCGGCCGCCCGGATATGCGGGCCGGGCGGGGCGCTCGCGGTCAGCACGCCGACGGCGACGCTGGCGTCCTCTTGCAGCAATATCGCGTCGGCGCCGGTGGGAACAGGCGCGCCGGTGAAAATGCGCACGGCTTCGCCCGTGTTGAGCGCCGCGCCGTAGCCGCCGCCTGCGGCGCTTTCGCCGACGATGCGCAGTGGGCCGGCGGCAAGATCAGCGGCGCGCAGCGCAAAGCCGTCCATGGCCGAGACGGCGACCGGCGGCTGAGTGCGCTGCGCGACGAGATCGGCGGCCAGCGTGCGGCCCCGCGCCTGCGCGAGTGGCGCCGATTCTGCGCCAAGGCGCGCAGCGCCAGCGAGCACGCGCGCGAGAGCCTCCGAAACCGAAAGCAGCTTATCCACGCGAAATCTTATCCTCGGTTCGCGACGTGTCGATAGATGAACGCTGCGAGGCTTTCGACCGCGAGCGCGACCAGCACGATCACGGTCGCAAGCGTCGCGTCAATGTCGACGTCGGGATAAGTGAAGGAGAACGCCGCGCCAAGAGCGATCGCCAATAAAAAAACGGCGACGACCCGAGGAAGGGACAATTTCATTTCGGCGCCTCCCCGTCGCTCTTCTTGGCCTCGGCGAAATGCGCGATGTCCGCCACCGCCGCGCGGACGGGCTGCACCCAATCGGCGGCGGTCAGGATGATATTGAGGAGCTGGAGACGGAAGTCGCCAAGACGCGCGCCGTCCGAGAAGTCCGGCCGCTTCACCTGCGCGGCGTATGCGGCGACGAAGCGCGAAAAGGCGCGCGGACGCACATTGGTCAGATCGACGAACAAAAACGGCGGCGGTAGGGGCGAAAGATCGCTGACCTTGGTCGCGTAAGTGAGCAGATAGGGACCGCCGGAAAGATCATTCGCGCAAAGCTGCGCGACCGCCGGCGCCGGCTTGTCGCACAAATGGAACAGCAAGCCCTGCGCCATGGCGAAATCATAGTTCTTGTCAAGAAACGCTTGGACCAACGCCGGCCCGGCGTCGGCGGGGAACGCGGCTTGCCCGCGCGCGCCCGCCTTGGTCGGCAGGTAGAGAATATTGATCCGCTGCTTCGACTCCGTAACGTCCGAGGCTGCGGGAAAGCGACCCACGAGTTCACGCGAAAACGCGACGGCGCGTTCGCCGGGTCGAGGCAGGATGACATAGGAATAGAGGCCATAGCCGTCCGTCTCGGCGCCCGGCGCGTAAAGAAAGTCATAGGCCGTGCCGAGGATGGAGGGCTTTTCGGCGGGGCCGCCGCCGCCGCCGCCCGGTTCCGAAGCATCCGGAGCGCTCGGCGCCTTGACCGATGGCGCGCGGCGATAGGCGCGCGGCTGGCCGCCCCCAGTCGAGGGGTAGCCCCAATAGGAACCCGGGCGGCCATAATGATGAAAGGAATAGCCCATGCAGCGCCGGTAGCAGGCTGCGTCGTCGCCGCACCGGCGCCGGCATTCGCTCGCCCGATCGGCGATCGCAGGCATGCTCGCCAACAACAGCAACGCGAGAGAGAAAAAAAAGCGCCGCATGGCGGCCTCCGCCAATCATTAAATATGTCGAATTGTTACGATATCGAGCTGTGCGGCCCAAGTCGAACTATTCGTCGCGGCGCCAGTCGCCGGACTTGCCGCCGCGCTTTTCGACAAGTTCGACGCCTTCAATCCGCATGCCGCGATCGACGGCCTTCAGCATGTCGTAGATCGTCAGACAGGCGACCGAGACGGCCGTGAGCGCCTCCATCTCGACGCCGGTCTTGCCGGTGACCGATGCTTCGGCAAGCACGCGCAGACCCGGCAGCGCATCGTCGGGCGTGATCTCGACCGAGACGCTCGACAAGGCGAGAGGATGGCAGAGCGGGATAAGCTCGCTCGTCTTCTTCGCCGCCATGATTCCCGCGATGCGCGCGACGCCGAAGACGTCGCCTTTCTTGGCCTGACCGTCGACGGCGAGTTGCAAGGTTTCGCGCGCCATCGTCACCTGGCCGCGCGCACGCGCCACGCGCAACGCTTCGGGCTTTGCCGACACGTCGACCATATGCGCTTCTCCGGCGGTGCCGATGTGAGTGAGCGCGCTCATGTCACGCGCCGGCGGGAGATTTATGCGCGCCCGTGTTATGATTCGCTTGAGCGCCATGCAGCAGTTCGCGCGTGGCCGCTTCGACGTCATGCTTGCGCATCAGGCTTTCGCCGACGAGGAAGGCGAAGATATGCGACTTTTCGAGGCGCAGGCAGTCGTCATGCGTCTCGATGCCGCTTTCCGCGACAATGATTTTGTCGCGCGGAATTTTCTCGGCGAGCTTCTCGCTCACTTCGAGCGACACGTTGAAGTCGTGGAGATTGCGATTGTTGATTCCGATGAGGCGCGTCTCCAGCGCCAAAGCGCGATCAAGCTCGCGCTCATCATGCACTTCGACGAGCACGTCGATGCGCAGATCATGCGCGGCGGTGTTCAGCGCCTTCGCCTCGTCGTCATCGACGGCGGCCATGATGATGAGAATGCAGTCGGCGCCGTAAGCGCGCGCTTCATAGACCTGATAGGGATCGAACATGAAATCCTTTCGCAGCGCCGGCAGATGCGTCGCCTTTCGCGCGGCTTCAAGATCTTCGAGCCTGCCTTTGAACGAAGGCGTATCGGTCAGCACTGATAGACATGTCGCCCCGGCTGCTTCATAAGCGCGCGCCAGTTTCGGCGGATCGAAGTCCGGCCGAATGATCCCTTTGGACGGACTCGCCTTTTTGATTTCGGCGACGAGCGCGATGCGGCGCTCGTTCAGTTTTTGCTCGATCGCATGGACGAAGCCGCGCGGCGGATCATGGTCACGCACGTTGCGCTCGAGCGTCGCCAATGGCATGCGCACTTTGGCCTCGGAAATCTCGGTGCGCTTATAAGCTTCAATTTTGCGTAAGATGTCGGTCATTTGCTCGCCTGCGGCGAAGTCGGACCGCGGCCGCCTCGCTCGAATTCGTTCCGTCAATTGCCGGCTCGCTATGAATAGCCGATAAACGGCCGCAATCCTATCCCGATCGGATGGCGATCAGTTCTCTCTGTTGGAGCAACGGATCAGCGCGTCGAGCTTATCCCGCGCCGCGCCGGAATCGAGCGCCGCCTCGGCGAGCGCGACCCCCTCGCGCAAATTTGCCGCCCGCCCCGAGACGACCAGCGCTACCCCGGCGTTGAGCGCGGCGATGTCACGATAGGCGTTCTTCTCGCCTTCGAGAACGCTGCGAAGCGCTCTGGCGTTATGCACCGCATCGCCGCCGACGAGCGCCTGTGTCGTGGCGCGCGGCAATCCAGCGTCTTCCGGCGAGAAGTCAAAGGCCCGGATTTTGCCGTCTTCGAGCGCGACGACATGAGTCACGCCGGTCGTCGTCGCTTCGTCTAGTCCGTCGCCGCCATGCAGCAGCCAGACGCGCGTGGCGCCGAGTTCCCGGAGCGCGCCCGCCAAGGGTTCGAGCCAGTCGCGGGAGAAGACTCCGATCGTTTGCCGCTCAACCCGCGCCGGGTTGCACAGCGGACCGAGCAGATTGAAGATCGTGCGCACGCCCAGTTCGCTTCTGACCGCTGCAGCGTGGCGCATCGCCGGATGATGCGTGGTCGCGGCCATGAAGCAGATGCCAGCGTCTCGCAGCGAGGCGGCGGCGGCGCTTGGAGAAATTCCGACCTTGACGCCGAGTTCGCCGAGAACGTCGGAGGCGCCCGACAGCGACGAAGCGGCTTTTCCGCCATGTTTCGCGACGATCGCGCCGGAGGCTGCGGCGATGATCGCGGCCAGCGTGGAAATATTGTAGGTGCCGGCGCCGTCGCCGCCGGTTCCGACGATGTCGATCGCGCCCGGCGGCGCTTCGACCGGCGTCATGGCCGCGCGCATGGCCTGCGCCGCCCCGATGATTTCGTCAATCGTCTCGCCGCGCAGTCTCAGGCCCATGAGAAAGGCGCCAAGCTGCGCCGGCGTCGCTTCGCCCCGGAAAATCAGGGAAAACGCTGCTTTTGCCTCGTCGCGCGCGAGCGGCGCGCCGGAGGCGAGAGCGGCGATGTAGGATTTGAAGCCCTCACTCATCGGCAGGCAAGGCGAGGAAATGCCAAGCGCAGGCTCGTAAGCCGACGCGGCGCGGCGCAAACAAGCGTCACGCCGCCTTCTCGCGGCGCCGCGGCCCTTCGTTCCATTCCCGCGCAAGGTCGAGGAAATTCTGCAAAATTTTGTGGCCGTGCTGAGAGGTGATGCTCTCGGGATGGAACTGCACGCCATGCGTGGGCAGCGTCTTATGCGACAGCGCCATGATGAGGCCGTCCGGGGTCTCGGCCGTGATCCGCAGGCTGTCGGGCAGGGTGTCGCGACTAACGATCAGCGAATGATAGCGCGTCGCTTGAAACGGCCCTTCGATGCCGCGAAACACAGCGTCGCCGTGGTGCAGGATCGTCGCCATCTTGCCATGGATCGGCAAGGGCGCGCGAATGACGTCGCCGCCAAACACCTCTCCGATTGACTGGTGGCCGAGGCAAACCCCGAAAATCGGCACGGTCTCGGCGGCGGCCGAAATCAGCTCCATGCAGATGCCGGCTTCATGCGGCGTGCAGGGGCCCGGCGACAGCACAATCGCGTCGGGTCCTCCGGCGAGCACTTCGGCGACCGACACCGCATCGTTTCGGTGCACTGTGACGTTCGCGCCCAACTGGCCGAAATAATGGACCAGGTTGAAGGTGAAGCTGTCGTAATTGTCGATGAGCGTGACGTTGGACATTTGGCTACGGTCCGGCGCTCCTAGCGTGGGGCTGGCGCGGGTTTAAGGAGTGCATAGGCCGCCGGCGGGGCTTAGGCAACCGTCCGAGGGCTGTCGTCGCGCGGCGAGAAGCGCCAGTCCGGCCGAACGTCTTTGATCATCATGATCTCGGTGAGCGATTGGCGGGTGAGAAGACCCAGGAACCGACCATCCCCATCGAGGACCCCGATCACATCTCCCCCGGTGAGACTGGGCAATGCAGCGTCGACGGTGTCGCCGACGCCGATCGTCGCCGGCTCCTGGCGAACGAAGGGCGCGATCGGCGCGCCGGGATCGGAATCGCGCAAGGCTTCGATGATGTTGGCGCGGGACAGGAAGCCGCTCAGCCGCCGCGCGGCGTCGACGACCGGGAATTCGTCCTGAGAAGTGGCCAGAAGGATGTCGATCGCTTCCCGCACGGTCGAGCCGCGGTCAATCACGGCGATGCGGGTCTCCATCGCGTCGGCGGCCTTCAGTCCGCGCGCCGCCTCGGACATCGTGGTCATCTGCGCCTCGCCCGCAGCCGCGATATAGACGAAAATCGCGATGAACAGCAGCAGCGGATTGCCGAACAGTCCCAGAAAACCCAGTAGAAAAGCAAATCCCTGACCGATCTGGGCGGCAATGCGCGTCGCGCGGCCCTTGCCTATCCAGATCGACAGGGCGGCGCGCAGCACGCGACCGCCGTCCATCGGGAAGGCGGGGATCAAATTGAACGCCGCCAAGAAAACATTCACTGCCGCCAAGCGCTTCAAAAGATTGACGGAAGGATCGCCGATCTGGATCGCGTCGGAAACATCTACGGCGCCGAGAAAAGCGATCAGCGCAATCGCGATGACGAGATTGACGGCCGGACCCGCGAGCGCGATCAGCAGCTCCTGTCCGGGCTTTTCGGGCATCCGATCCATGTCGGCCACGCCGCCGATCGGCAACAGCGTAATCACCGGCGAGACGATTCCATAGCGACGCGCGGTCAATATGTGGCCGAACTCATGCAGCACGACGCAGACGAAAATCGCGACGATGAACAAAATGCTGTCGCGCGCCGCGACGGCGCCGCCGCGCTGGTAAGCCGCAAAGCCGATCCAGCCCAACAGCAGCAGGAAAGTGACGTGAATGCGCACGGCGGTTCCCTTAAAGGAGCCGATCGTGACGGACCATCGCATTTGAGCATCCTGGGTCGTGGTTGACAGCCGTTAAGATAGGTCTGAGAGGCGGGTTGCGCCAGATCACGCTCCATTTGGGCGGAATCGCCTCAATGCGGGTCATGTGATCGAACTTAATAGCCTAGAGCGCGCTCGTCGCGAAAAGCCGGATTCTGCAATGTCGCCAGCCGGACTTTGGGGCGCGGGCGTAATCGAAAAACGCCAGCGAAGCGGCCCTGAGGCGCTTGCCGGCGAGAGACGAGAGAGCAGGCGAAAGACGAGAAGAGGCGCGAGACCGGGTCAGAGCCGATAGCGGACCTGATCGGTCCAAAAACGCTCCAGCCGCGAAAGCGAGGCGTTAAGGCTGCGGAACTCGTCGCAGGACACGCCGCCGATCTGCTCAACGGTCAGCGCGTGCTTTTCATAAAGCTGGGCGACGATGTCGTGAATTTGCTTGCCCTTCGGGGTCAAGCTGATGCGCACCGAGCGGCGGTCGAGGCGCGAGCGGGCGTAATGCATATAACCCGTCTCGACAAGCTTCTTGACGTTGTAGGAAACATTGGACCCGAGATAATAGCCGCGCGTGCGCAACTCGCTCGCAGTCAGTTCCTTGTCGCCGATATTATAGAGCAGCAGCGCCTGCACCGAGTTGACGTCGCCAAGATCCCGGCGATCGAATTCGTCCTTGACGACGTCGAGCAATCGGCGATGGAGGCGTTCGACCAGCGTCAGCGCTTCGAGATAAACTGGCCGGATCTCGCTGACGCGATCCTCGCGGGCCTGGGGGGCGGTCTTGGTCACGGCGCTCATCGTCTTCTCCATCAGGGCGGATGCGTCTGGCATCTCTTGATCGGCGTTCGATGAGATCAAATTAGGTCGAGGCGGGTGAAAAGCGGTTTAAGCAACAGCCTGAATCGCGCGTTTACCGCGACAGAGCCGCGTTGCGGTGAATGAGAAATGAACTTAAACGTTCAATTTACGGTAACGCGCCTCTAACAAACCTTGTCGTTCATGAAGGTTTTGGCGGCTTTCTGTCGAATCTGCGGCGGCGGCGCCGTTCGCGCATCCGCTGCGCCTCGACGTCGCGCCCGGCCTCGAAGGTCAGGCCGAAATACATGGCGATCAGCACGGCGTCGACGCCGATCAGCCAATAGCCGCCGATGAAGAAACTCGGCATGCTGAGCGTGAGAAAAATCTGCGCGCTCGCAACCAGCAGCCACAACACGCCGCCCCACGGCGTCGCCAGCCACAAGCCGACGCCGGCGATCAAATCGAGCACCGCAAAAAAGATAACGGCGAAGGCAGCGCTCTGAGGCATGGTTTCGAAAATGGAACGATCAGCGGCGAGAATGATCCGCCACTGCATCAAGCCCTGCACCAGCCAAAAGAAGGCGATGATGCGCATGAAGCGCGAGAGCAGGACTCCCCATTTTGCGGCGTCGACGCCATTGGGCTCGCCGACGCGGATCGCGCGGGAAGGATCATCGCCGTCGTCGTAGATCGTCGGGCCGTCCATGAGATACGCCGCCGCCCTTTTTGCTGTCCGCGCGCGATTCCGGAATCGCTATTGGCTCCGCCGCGGGCGTGTTGCGAAGCGAACCGCTTCCTCGGCGGCGCGAAACAGCGCTTTCGCCTTGTTGACGCATTCGCGGTGTTCGTATTCAGGCTCGCTGTCGTAGACGACGCCAGCGCCGGCCTGCACATGCATCTTGCCATCCTTCACGATCGCCGTGCGCAACACGATGCAGGTGTCCATTTGTCCGCCGGCGCCGAAATAGCCGATACAACCGCCATAGATTCCACGCTTGTCGGTCTCGAGCTCGTCGATGATTTCCATCGCGCGCACTTTCGGCGCGCCGGAGACGGTGCCGGCAGGAAAACCTGCGGCGAGCGCGTCAATGCAATCATGGCGCGCATCAAGTTCTCCTTCGACATTAGAGACGATGTGCATCACATGACTGTAGCGTTCGATCGTGAAACTGTCGGTGACGCGCACCGTTCCCGTCTTAGCGACGCGACCCACATCATTGCGGCCGAGATCGAGCAGCATCAGATGTTCGGCGCATTCCTTTTCGTCGGCGAGGAGATCTGAGGCGAGACGTTCGTCCTCGGCCTTGACCTCGCTGCGCCAGCGCGTGCCGGCGATCGGACGAATCGTCACTTTGCCGTCGGCGACCCGTACGAGGATTTCGGGGCTCGAACAAACGATCTGGAATTCCCCGAAATCGAGAAAGCAAAGAAAAGGCGCCGGGTTGACACGCCTGAGCGCGCGATAGAGCGCAAAGGCGGGCAAAGCGAAAGGCGCGGTGAAGCGCTGCGACAGCACGACCTGAAAGATGTCGCCGGCGCGAATGTATTCCTTGGCGCGCTCGACCATTTCAAGGAAGCGCGAATGTGAAGTGTTCGAGACCGGCTCCTGAGTGAGAAGCTGCGCGTCCGTCCCGCCGTCGCGATGCTCCAGCGGCGCCTCCAGCGTCGCGACGACTTTGTCGAGACGCGCGAGCGCCGCTTCATAGGCCGGCTTCGCCGCAACGCCGGAATTCGGCCGGACAGGCGTGACAATAGAGATTTCGTCGCGGACCGTGTCGAAGACGATCATCAAAGTCGGACGCACGAACAGGGCGTCGGGGACGCCGATCTTATCTGCCTTTGCCGGCGCGAGGCGCTCCGTCTGGCGCACCATATCGTAGCCGAGATAGCCAAACACGCCCGCGGCCATCGGCGGCAGGCCGGCGGCCTGGGGCACGGCGGACAGGGCGATGAGCTGACGCAACGCAACAAGCGGCGGCCCCTCGCAAGGCGTAAACGCGTTCGCGCCATCGAGCGCGGCGCGATTGATTTCCGCCCTGTCGCCGACAACGCGAAAGATCACGTCGGGGTCGAGGCCGATCATCGAATACCGCCCGCGGGCGGCGCCGCCTTCGACGGATTCCAGCAGAAAAGCGGCGCCGCGCCGATTGTGCTTGAGCTTGAGATAGGCCGAGACCGGCGTTTCGAGATCGGCGACGAGGCGCGTTACGACCAGCTGCGGCCGACCGGCGTCGTAATCGGACCCAAAGGCGTCGAAGTCGGGCTCGAACAGCGGGCCGTTCACCTGTCGCGTTCCGCTCCGGTCGCGGCTACGAGCGCCCGTTGGTTGATGTCGACGCCGAGCGCCTTCTCCAGACCGCCGACATATTGCTCCAGCAGGTCGTTATGCAACGCCGGCTGCAATTGCTGAGCGATCGTCTTCGATTCGATTGAATTAGGATCGAAAACAGGGGTCGTTGCGTCGCGCACGAAAAACACCAGTCGTCCATTATCGACGACGACGGAGCCGGCGTTGCGCGGCGCGACGTCGAAGAATTGAACGATCACGTTCGAGGTGAAGTCCGGACGCGCCTCGCGCTTCACGTCATTGGCGCGCTGCGCCTGAACGCCGAGCTGCTTGGCGAGGTCTTCGATCGGCTGGCCGGCGGCCAGCTTGGCGACAATATCTTCGGCTTTGGCGGCGAGCGCCTTTTGCGCCGCTTCGCTGCGCATCGCCTCGGCGACCGCCTCCTTCACCTCATCGAAAGTTTTTTGCCGCGCAGGCTCGATGCCGTTGACCTCATACCAGACATAGCCGCCGTCCCGGGTCGCGACGGTGTCGTTGTCGACGCCGATGTCCGACGCGAAGGCGGCCTTAACGAGGTCCGGACCCGCCGGAAGGCTTGCGATCGGCTTGCCGCTGCGATCATTGCCGGCGTCGTCGACGCCGTCATAGACCTTCGTCTCCAGTCCCACGCCGCTCGCGGCTTCGGCCAGCGTCTTGCCGGAGGCGCGCTGATCTTCGATGGCCTCGTGGAGCTTGCGCACTTCGGGCGTCGCGCGCTGCGCGGCGATTTCAGCGCGAAGTTCCGGCTCCGCCTGTTCGAAGGTCTTGGCGTAGACGGCGGGGGTGATGCTTTTGACTTGCGACACGACGGCGCCAAAGGCCGTATGGACCGGCTCGGTCAGTCCCGGCTGGGGGAGCGCGAAAACGGCCGCCCCGACCCTGGGATCGCCGAAATCGCGTTGCTCGACCAGTCCCAGATTGACGTCCTTGGAATTGAATTTTAGCTCCGCCGCCAGCGCTTCAAAATCGGCGCCGGCTCTCAGCCTGCCGAGCGCCTCTTCAGCTTCCTTGTCGGTCTTGAACACGATTTGCCGCACGTCGCGTTTTTCCGGGGTTCCATAGCGCTTCGACTTCACTTCGTCGTAAAACTTGCGCGCGTCCTCAGCGGAAACGCTTTCCGGCTTGCCGATCGCGGCCGGGCTGACGACCAGCGTCGTCAGTTTGCGATATTCCTTGGCGCGGAAGGTCTGCTCCCGCTCGCCGAAATATTTTTTGAGTTCCTCGTCGGACGGCGCGGCTGCTGCGGCGACCAGGGACGGCGGCAGAATGACGTAGTCGATCGTTCGTGATTCATTGCGGAAGCGGTGGATCGCTTCGATCATGAGTTTAGGCGGCTCGACGCCGGCGACGACGACATCCGTGACCATCTTGCGCAAATAGGCGTTTTTCTGATCGGCGAGGAAGCCGCGCTCGCTGAAGCCGGCGTCATTGGCGATCTGCTTGAAGCGCGCGGCGTCGAATTTGCCATCCGGGCCCTGGAACGCTTTTTCAGACGCGAGCAGGCGCTGGGCGGTGTCGTCGCTGACCGCCAGTCCGAGTTGATGCGCTTTTTGATCCAGCGCGACTTCGGTGACCAGACGCTCCAAAATCTGCAGGTCCAGGCCCGACTGATGCGCTTCCTCGTTGGTGATCGCGCGCCGCATCCGCTGTTGAATGCGTCGAAGCTCGTTTTGATAAGCGGCGCGGTAGGCTTCGACGGAGACTTCGCCGCCGCCGACGCGGGCGAGCCGTTGTGACGTCATGCCGCGAAAAACGTCTCCGACGCCCCAGATCGCGAAACTGACCACGATAACGCCCATCACCAGCGCCATAATGGCGCGGCCGATCCAGTTCTGCGAAGCGACGCGCAGGCCTTCTAACATGAGGAATGCTTCCTTGGGTGCGTTCGAGCCGGCTCTCCGGCTTTTGGCGGCGGACTATAGGGAGCGGGCGCGCGCGTTGCAATGCGCCGCGCCGCGCCGCGACCGGACCGCCGACGCGGCGATATGCGCTATTGCTTTTGAATTTCTAAAGCTTGCAGTGTCGCCGCGCACCTGAAGCAGCGCCTGCGCTCCTAAAATCCGGAGAGCGCCAGGCCGCGCTTGCGCCGAAGAGGGGAGTCGAGACAATGGACGAGACCGTGGACCCCGTCGCCGAAGCCGGCTCAGCGGCTGCGGCGCCGAAAATCGAGGAGGGGGCCGCGGTCATTCGCGGGGTCGAACATGAGGCGCGCGCCCATGCGCTGCACCAGGATATCCGCCGTCTGCGCGCCGACTCCGAGGCGATCCGCAAGGCGTTTGAATCGGGCGAATTTCCCTACAAGACGCGCCTGAGCGAAAAGGTCTATCTGAAGCACATGGAGCTCCTCCAGGTGGAGCTCCTGAAAGCGCAAAACTGGGTGAAGGAGACGGGTCAGTGCATCGTCATGCTGTTCGAAGGGCGTGACGCGGCCGGCAAGGGCGGCACGATCAAGCGTTTCATGGAGCATCTCAATCCGCGCGGCGCCCGGGTCGTCGCCCTGGAGAAGCCATCGGAGCGCGAGCGGACCCAGTGGTATTTCCAGCGCTACATCCAGCACCTGCCGGCGGCCGGAGAGATCGTTTTCTTCGACCGCTCCTGGTACAACCGCGCTGGCGTCGAGCGCGTAATGAATTTCTGCAAGCCGAACGAATATCTCGACTTCATGCGCCAATGTCCCGACCTTGAGCGCATGTTCGTCAATTCCGGCGTTCATCTCTACAAATATTGGTTCTCGGTGACGCGCGAAGAGCAGGAGCGTCGTTTCCGGTCGCGAATGAACGATCCATTAAAACAATGGAAGCTGTCGCCGATTGATCGCGCATCGATGAATAAATGGGACGATTACACCGAGGCGAAGGAGGCGATGTTCTTCTTCACCGACACCGCCGACGCGCCCTGGATCGTCATCAAATCGGACGACAAGAAGCGCGCCCGCCTCAACTGCATGCAGCACTTTTTGTCAAGCCTCGATTATCCGAACAAGGAGCACGGCGTCGTGCACGGGCCGGATCCGCTCATCGTCGGCTCCAGCGCCCATGTCATCGGGCGCGACGAGCACATTTTGGGCAAGTCGCTTGCGATGGATGTCGAGAAGAAGCGCAAGCGCTAGAGTCTAGGCGGACCCTCAGGCCGCCACCACATGCGCGTGAACGTCCCGCCCGGAGTGCCGCGCCAAAATCTCTTTCGCTTTCCGTTCGCGCTCGGCGTCCCAGGTCCGCACCCAGAGGAGCAAGCCGCCGTGGCGCAGCTGTTCTTCGAGGTGTTTCGCGTGACGTTCGCCGATCAGCCTCGCCAACGCCGCGCCGAGCACGCCGGCGCTTCCTCCCGCAAGCAGCGCGCCTGCGATCACAGTGGCCAGGGCGCCGCCTGACGCGAAAATGGCGCTGATCGCCGCGCCGGCGCCGACATATACCAAGCCCCCAATCACGCCGCCTTCCGCATCGCCGATCGACTCCACCGACACATAATGCGTGCGCGGCGCCGCGTTCTGGTCTTCGAGTTCGGTGACCTTCTTGTATTTGTGCCCGAGTTTCTCGTCGACGGCCTCCTCGCTGGCGAGCAGACTGATCTCCGCGCGATCGAAGCCCGACGACATCAACTCGTCTATGGCGTCTTGAAGCGTATCGGCGTCGTTGAACACGCCCACGACCTCGCGCACTTGGCGCCGTTCCGCATCAGTCGTCATCGCCGCGTCTCCTTGAAAAGCGAGTTATCCGGCGAGCACGATGCGCGCTTGTTTGATGGATAAGAGCCGCGCTACGTAAATTCAAGCGTGCGGCTCGACGATGCGGCGCGGCTCGCCGTGGCGAATTGACGCTCTCGCGCGCGCATATTTTCGCCGAAACTCCCGCCATCTCCAGTGCGACGCCTACTTGGCCTCGAGCGCATTACCGCCCATTTTAAGTTTGGCGTGATTTAAATAGGAGATTGCGGCATGTCCGTCGACGAGAAGACGATCGAAGTGCTGCGTGAGGCGCTCGACGACGAATATAAAGCGCGCGCGACCTACCAGAGCGTGATCGACCGGTTCGGGCCGGTCAGACCTTTCGTGAACATCATTGAAGCTGAAGAACGCCATGCGAGCGCGTTGCTTGCTCTGTTCAGACAGTTCGGTGTCGAGCCACCGAAGGACAGATGGGCGGGATGCGTTCCGGCGGCGGCGAGCCTTCTTGAAGCGTGCAGGGCGGGCGTCGAGGCCGAGATCGAGAATGCAGCGATGTATGGTCGGCTGATGACGCAAGTCAGCGATCCACGGGCGCGCGAAATCCTGCAGCGGCTCCAGCAGGCGTCGCAAGAACGCCATCTGCCCGCGTTCCGCCACTGTTTGGACCGCGAATCGCGCTCATTTTGAGCGCTACTTATGTCAACGTACGCTGCGGTTTTGACCCTTTCGCTCCTTTCGGTCGTCACGACCGTCATGGGCGTCCTGCTGGCGTTGCTGATCCGAGAAAACGACAGGGCCATCGCGGCAGGCATCGGCTTCTCGACTGGAATCATGCTTTTGATTGCGGGGTTGGAGCTAATCCCCGAAGCGTGCGCCAAGATCACGCCGCCGCATGCCGGTTTGACCGTGGCGATCGGCGCCGCAATTCTTTGGCTCGCCAATTTCTCGATACCCCATATTCATCTTATCGCCGAGCACGGCGAAGCTGACGTTCGCCTTGCTAATTCCGTTTATCTGGTGGCGATGGGCCTCATCCTTCATGACGTCGTTGAGGGCTTCGCCATGGCGAACGCCTTCCTTGCATCGCCATCGCTTGGCGTTTTCGTGGCTATAGCGATCGCTCTCCATAATTTGCCCGAGGAACTGGCGGTCGCCGTTCCGGCAATCACTCTCAGAAGCAAACGATTTCTGATCAGCGCTGCGATACTCTCGGCCTTCGCGGAGCCGGTCGGAGCCATCGCCGGTCTGCTGGCGACAGACGCATACGCCGAGCTGAATCCCTACTTTCTGGCCGTTGCCGCTGGCGCGATGATCTTCGTCTCGCTCCATGAGCTCATGCCGATGGCGCAGCGGTATGGCCGAGTCGGCTGGTTCGCGGCCGGCTTCGCGCTCAGCATAGGCGTCCACCAAGTCCTCGCATGGAGCCTGTTACATGAGGTTCGCTAATGGGCTAACTCCTCGCGTCAACGCGCCAGCATCCAACCGCCGAGGCCAATAAGGATGACTCCGCCGATTGTGCGGCTGATGGCGGCGTAACGGGTATTGACGAGTTTCTGCACGGCGAAGGCCGCGAGCCCGAAGATTATGAGATCGTCCAGCATGAAAAACACGACATAGAGCCCGATGTAGGCGTAATGCAAAGCGATGGGGAGATCGGTCAACGCGAGCAAGTGCGTGTAGATCGCCGGCAGCGCCGCGGAGCAGATGAACTCGATCGCGTTCACCGCAAAGGCGAGCGCGATCACCATGACGAGACTTGCTATCCCCACGGGTGCCGCGACAATTTCGCGCCCCCATCGCATTGTGCGCTGGCGTTGCTCTATGTTGTCCACTTCGCAGACGACCTCGCCGCGCGCCGCGACGAGGCCGATGAGATGGTCGAGGCCAAATCCAATAGCCGTGAGCGCGATGAGCTGCGTGAGCGGACGAATATATCCAATGAATAGAAAAGTGTTCAGCCATGCGGTCATGAACAGGAAGTATAAGACTCCCGACGCGAGCACGAACGTGCCGACCAGCCACCAGATTTTTTGCCGATCCTGAATATTCACGATAAGAGATATCAGATAGATCAACACCCACATCGCGCATGGATTGAACCCGTCGGACAGGCCCATCAGCGCAGTAAGCGCGAGAAGAGAGTGGTGTGTCGGATCGATTTCCCCGATGAAAGGAATGACGATTTTCGACTCGGCCGCGCGTCGCGCGACAGTTTCTGGATTTGAAAGCAGCGCGAGAATTTCGCGCCCCGTCGTTTCGACTGAGTCGAAGCCGATCACATAACGCGAGCCGTGCACGAAGAGGGGAACGGCCGGGTCTTCTATGCCGTAATGCTTCACGACGCGTTGAAAGAGCGCCTCGCTCGAGGGCTTCGAAACGTCGTGCAGCACGTAATCGATCTTGCGTCGCTCTTTCAGGAACTCGATGGCTTCATGGCAATGCGGGCAGTCGGGCGAGAAAAACACATGCAGACGGCCATCTTCTCGCCATTCGATTTGCGCAGGCTGCGAGACGAGTCGCTCTGCGAGTTGCAGCCACGCGAAGGCGAGGGCGAGAAGAACGCCGAGTGCGACGCGAAATGGAAGGAGTCTCAAACCTTTGGCGCCTTTGCGAATGCGGGAAAAATGAATATAGCGCTTTGGGGGAATGGATCAGCCGCGGTTGTTGAGGGCCATTCCTTCTGGGGTCTTCTTGTCGAGCTTAGGGCGTTAGGGCGGATTTCGAACTCGGCAAGCGTCATCTTCAAAAAAATTTAACCACAAAGTTAAGGCCCCGCTTGCAGTGCAATTGGCCTTTAGTTTAGAAATGAAACGCTGAAGCTGGAGGAGGCGCGAGTCGCAGCCCTTCCCCTTCCCGAAGGGCCCGAGACATGCGCTCGGTCGACTGAGCCCTGACAGCCATTCGGCGGCGCGGCCGCCACTAACGAGCGCCCCAAAAAGGAACTCCTATGCTGCGATCTCTCGGTCTTGCAGGAATGATGACGGCTGTACTTTTGACGGCTCCAGCGCACGCTTTCGACGTGATGGCCCCGGACTACGGCGGGCGCGTGGAGAAATATCAAGCCAGGCTTGCGCGGGCGGAGGCTCGGGGGGAGCATATTCGGATCGGCCCGACCGAGTGCGATTCCTCATGCACGCTCTATTTGGCGTCTCACAATTCATGTGTTTCCGAGGGCGCGGTGTTCGGCTTCCATGCGCCTTGGTTTGGCGGGCCCGAGGGGGGCGTCATCGATCCTCGCATGACCGCGGTGTTCGCCGCCCATTATAAGCCCGCCTTGCGACGGGTCTTCATGGCTCACGTCTACCGCAACGGCAATCAAGCGCCCGGACCGATGCTGCGCATCACTGGCCGGCAGCTCGCGGCATATGGTTACCGCCTCTGCTGATCGTTAAGGCAGATCGATGGGTGGCGCGGAGATTCGATCGGGCGATCGAAGCGCTCCGCGCTCATACCAGCCCTTGCTTCGATTCACGATCCAGACGACGCTCAGCATTACCGGAACTTCAATCAGGACCCCGACGACCGTGGCGAGCGCGGCGCCAGAATCAAAGCCAAACAGGCTGATCGCCGCCGCGACCGCGAGTTCGAAGAAATTGCTTGCGCCGATCAAGGCGGAGGGGCCGGCGACGCAATGCGCCTCTCCCGCCGCCCGATTGAGCAGATAGGCGAGCCCGGCGTTGAAATAGACCTGGATCAGAATCGGCGCCGCGAGCATGGCGATGATCGCCGGCTGCCGGATGATCTGCTCTCCCTGAAAACCAAAGAGCAGGACGAGCGTTGCGAGCAGCGCGATAAGCGACGCCGGGCCGACATGCGCGAGCAACTGTGCGAGACGCTTTTCGCCGCCCGCCGCAAGCAGCCGTTTGCGCATGATCTGAGCGGCGATCACCGGAACGACGATATAAAGGACGACCGACAGGAACAGCGTGTCCCAAGGCACGACGATCGACGACAGTCCAAGCAGCAACCCCACGATTGGCGCGAAGGCGACGATCATGATCGCGTCATTGAGCGCGACCTGGCTCAAGGTGAAATGCGGCTCGCCCTTGGTGAGATTCGACCAAACGAACACCATCGCGGTGCAAGGCGCCGCCGCCAGCAGGATGAGGCCGGCGATATAGGAATCGATCTGGTCCGCCGGCAGATAGGGTCGAAACAGATAGCCGATGAAGACCCATCCGAGCAGCGCCATCGAAAAAGGCTTCACCGCCCAATTGATGACAAGCGTCACGCCGATGCCGCGCCAGTGACGCCCGACTTCGGCAAGCGCGGCGAAGTCGATTTTCATCAGCATCGGCGTGATCATCAGCCAGATCAGCGCGGCGACCGGCAAATTGACCTTTGCGATTTCGATCGCGCCGATCGCGCGAAACACGCCCGGAACGAAATGGCCGAGCGCGACTCCTGCGATAATGCAGAGCCCGACCCAGAGCGAAAGATAACGTTCGAAAGTGGTCATGGCTTAGTCCGCTATGGCGTTCGGCGGCGTTGCGCCTTCCATCTCGCCGATCTCGCGCAGACGCTTGCTGAGCGCGAGTCGGTCAAGACGATGCAATGGAATCGCGCAGAACTGATCGACCCGGTTGCGCAGATAGCGGAAGGCGGTGGCGAAGGCGCGCTGCTTCTCTATGTCGGTGCCTTCCACCGCCGCCGGGTCTTCGATCCCCCAATGTGCGGTCATTGGCTGACCGGGCCAGGCCGGGCAGATTTCGCCGGCCGCGCTGTCGCAGACGGTGAAGACGAAATCCATGCGCGGCGCGTCCGATCCGGCGAACTCGTCCCAGCTCTTTGAGCGAAAGCCCTCAGCAGGAAGGCCCATCGTTTCCAGCGTTGTCAGCGCGTAAGGATTCACCGCTCCCTTGGGGTGGCTGCCGGCGGAATAGGCGTTAAACCGGCCGCCGCCGCGCGCGCGCAGCAGCGCCTCGGCCATGATCGAACGCGCGCTGTTGCCGGTACAGAGAAACAGCACGTTATAAATCCTGTCTGTCATTGGTCAGACTCGCATTTGATGGGTGAAACCCAGTCGGCGGGCGCGCATGCCGTTCCGCCGCAACAGTCTTCGGCGAGAAAGCGCGCCAGCGCATTGAGCCGCGAAAGGTTGGCCCGATAGACGATGCGGCGGCCGCTGCGCGCGCTGACCACGAGCCTGGCCTGCGACAGGACGTTGAGATGCGCCGAAAGCGTGTTCTGCGGCACGCAGAGCGCGCGGGCGACGTCCCCGGCCGGCAGACCTTCGGGCTCATGCCGCACGAGCAGTCGGAACGCCTCGAGCCGCGTGGGCTGCGAAAGCGCCGCGAGGCAGCCGAGGGCCGTTTCGATTTCCATAAATCCAGATATATCGAAATAAATGACGGCGCAATGACAGCGCGTCGCTGACGGCTGCGCTTCAGGCGCATTGTTGCGCGCCCGCTGCTCTGTTACCCATTTCGAACGTCAAGGAGCGCTTTGCATGACCCGCCGTCCGATCGTCGCCGGAAACTGGAAAATGCACGGGCTGCGCGCCTCGCTTGCCGAGATCGAGGCGATGGGCGCCGCCTATGACCAAGCGCTTCGCGCGCGCGCCGAGCTGATCGTCTGCCCGCCGGCCACGCTGATCGCGCTCGCCAGCGACATTGCGGTGCGCGGCGGCTTGGGACTTGGCGGGCAGGACTGCCATGCTGCGTCAGGGGGCGCCCACACGGGCGATATTTCCGCCGAGATGCTCAAAGACGCCGGCGCTTCATGCGTCATCGTCGGCCACAGTGAACGCCGTTCGGATCACGGCGAGACCGATGCGGACGTGCAGGCGAAGGCGGCGGCGGCCCTGCGCGCCGGGCTCACGCCGATCATCTGCGTCGGCGAGACGCGCGCCGAGCGCGAGGCTGGCGACGCGCTGTCGGTGGTCGGCGCGCAAATTGAGGGATCGCTCCCCGCCGACGCGCCGGGTCATATTGTCGTGGCCTATGAACCGGTCTGGGCGATCGGCACGGGCTTGACGCCGACGGCCAAGGACGTCGCCGAGATGCACGCCTTCGCGCGCGAGCGGATTGAGACCCGGCTCGGCGGCGGCAAAAGTGCGGACGTGCGCATTCTCTATGGCGGCTCGGTCAAGCCGTCGAACGCGCGTGAGTTGCTGTGCGTCGCTAATGTCGATGGCGCGCTCGTCGGCGGCGCGAGCCTCACCGCCAAGGATTTCATCGGCGTTGCGAAGGCTTATTGCTGAGCGAAGCTGGACAATCGGACTAAGGCCGATAAAGTCGTTCTGTTGGAGGAGCCCGGCGCTCTCAAAATTGATTGGATGAAGGGACATACCATGGACCCGAACGATTTCGGCGCCATTGGGATCGTCGAAGACGATCACGACTATCCCGGCTCACGATTCAGCGAGGTTCGCGACGCGGTTTTCGCCAATCCCTATCAAAGGGTCTGGGGCGCGTCAGGAGAGCCGCCACTCCCCTTCGTGATGCCGAGTTTTCTCGACATGTTGCGTATGCTGTGGAAGGGGAGGCACTTCCTGACGGAGGCCGCCCAGCGATCAGTCGACGCGCGCAGCGATCTGAGGTGGGGGCCTGACAAAAAAGGCTTCAGACGCATCGTCCATCCCTGGGGAGTCGTTCTGACCGGACTTTGGGAAATCACCGAAGACAGCGGCTATACTGGCTATTTCCAGAAGGGCAGCAGGGCGCTTATTGTCGCGCGCTATTCGAACGGCGGGGCCGTGCAGCGCGGCAAGCCGCGTGGACAGGGGCTCGCCGGCAAGCTCTTCCCGACAACCGACCCCAACCATCAAGCGCCGTTGCAGACGGCGAATTTCTTCACGGTCGACGATATCGTCGGCGCGTCGACGCGCCACATCAACGATGTCGAATTCGTCAATGCGCCGAACGTCACGCTTTCGAACGATTGGCCGACGTCGCCGATCATCATGGCCGCGGGCGTCGTATTCACCATCATCGATACGAACGCCACCGAGCGCCAGCTCCATGAAATCGCCGAACTCGGCAAGCCGCGCAACCTTCCGACGCGCGCGCCGCGCTTCATGCGCTTGAGGCTTGCGCCTAACCATCCGCGAATTGAAGGAGAGGGACTGGATTCGCGCGATGAATTGCTGGCGATGATGTTCGACAAGGGCGATCCGACCCCCAAGCGCAAAATTGTCTTGACCATCGAAGTCACCGACCATGGCGAAGTGACTGGCCGACCCGGCTTCAAAAAGGGCGCGTTCCGTGAATGGCGAAGGATCGGCGCGATCACCTTCGATAACGCCGTCGCCTCCTATAACGGCGATCGCGTCCTGCATTTCCACCATCCCTATTGGCGAAAAGATCGCAACGATCCCGCGACACAGGTCCGGCCGGGGTCACGGAGCAGCGAAGTGGAAAAGGCCGAGGCTCTGTAGGCTTGCCGCTTCGCGGGACGCCCGATATAAGCGCGACGCCTACCATACTCAAACGATGAGGCGATGCGCTCCAATGGCGATCGAACGCACTTTTTCCATCATTAAGCCTGACGCAACGAAGCGCAATCTCACCGGCAAGATCAATGCGCTGATCGAAGACGCGGGCCTGCGCGTCATCGCCCAAAAACGCATCCGCATGACCCGCGAGCAGGCGGAAGCCTTTTACGCCGTGCACAAGGAGCGCCCGTTTTTCGGCGAACTCGTCGACTTCATGATTTCCGAACCTGTCGTCGTGCAGGTGCTCGAAGGCGAAAACGCCATTGCGCGCTACCGTGAAGTCATGGGCGCGACCAATCCGGCGAACGCCGCGCCGGGAACAATCCGCAAGGAACATGCGCTGAGCGTCGGCGAGAATTCGGTGCATGGCTCCGACGCGCCGGAAACCGCCGCCGTCGAAATCGCGCAGTTCTTCTCCGGCAACGAAATCGTCGGCTAAGCGGGCGGGTCATGCCCGCGCTGGTCGTGAGCATCCACCCTTGGACGGCGTGGATGGCCCGGGCCAAGCCGGGCCATGAACGCTCGCGGGGAAATTAGGCCGCCGCGCTCTCAGGAAAATATGTTCGCATCATCCTGTCGCGATAGGCCACGAGATTGGCTTTCGCGAGCGCCGCGTCTCGAATGGCGCTCTCCGCCATCGGCGATAAGACCGACGCCACAAAGGCGAAAACCGTAGCGTCGGCGCCGCAGGACTCGTCACCGAATAGGTACGGCTTATCGCCGATCAGCGTCGACAGCGCCTCAATATCACGCACGCCGAGCGCGTCGACTTCGGC
This sequence comes from Methylocystis sp., assembly GCF_021731785.1. Taxonomy (GTDB): domain Bacteria; phylum Pseudomonadota; class Alphaproteobacteria; order Rhizobiales; family Beijerinckiaceae; genus Methylocystis. The sequence continues at coordinate 14,905 of NZ_JAKFWS010000022.1, read as the reverse complement.
TGGGCTGTGACGGCCCATGCCTTGGGCCCATAGCGATTTGGCGATCCTGCGACGAATGAACCATTTCGCCAGCGGGCGCGCGACGGCGGGCACGCTCTCGAAAAAACGCGCCGCACCGCGTTCGAAATTTGCGTCATCCATCCAGCGCATACGAACGATGATCCAATAGAGATGCTCTTCGCACATTTTCTCGACGCACCAGCCGACGGCCTCTTGTTCGTCGGATAGATGTGCGTCGAAGTCCTTTCCGTATTTCTGTTCGATATGAAAGCGGATGAAGGTCGAGTCGGCGACGATGTCGCCATCGTCGTTGATATAGGGCTGTTTGCCCTTTGGCGCTTTTGAAAACCCGTTGCGGTCTTCGACATAGTCGAGCCCCGCCATCTTCAGAAGAACCATCGCCTTCGTCACGAATGGCGATGCGTCCGGCAGGCCGGCGGCGGGACGAAAGCAATAGAGCGTGATCGTCATGAAATCCTCCTTGGCGCCGCCGCGGCGTCAGGAACGATAAGCGCCGTCTCATGCGGCGCAAGCGCGCCGAGCACGCGATTGCCCTCGATCCGCAGGGCGCCTGACGCGACCAGCCGCAGCGCCATCGGATAGACGACATGCTCCTGGGCGAGCACGCGCGCGGCGAGCGTTTCTGGCGTGTCGTCGTCGAGCACCGGCACGGCCACTTGCGCCACGATCGGACCTTCGTCCATTTCGGGCACGACAAAATGCACGGTGGCGCCGTGAATCTTCACGCCGTCGGCGAGCGCCCGCTCATGCGTGTCGAGGCCGCGGTAGGCGGGCAGCAGGGCAGGGTGGATGTTCAGCATTCGCCCGCGCCACTGTTTGATGAACCAGGGCGTGAAGAGCCGCATGAAGCCGGCAAGGCAGATGAATTCGATGCGATAGGTTTCGAGCGCGATTTGCAGCGAGCGCTCGAATTCTTCGCGGCCCGCGTAGATCTTGTGATCGACCGCAGCCGTGGCGACGCCCGCGGCCTTCGCTTTGGCGAGGCCGGGCGCATCGGGGCGGTTCGAGAGCACGAGCGCAATGTCAGCCGGAAAGCTCGGGTCTTTGGACGCCGCGATCAGCGCGTCCATGTTTGACCCGCGCCCGGAAATGAGAATTGCGGTGCGCAACCGCGTCACAACGCCAGAGTCCCTTGGGTAACGACTCGCTCGGCGCCGTCCGTCTCGATGACCTGGCCAATGCGCACAGGCTTCTCTCCTACGGCGCGCAACGCAGCTTCCACCTCGCTGGCGGCGGGCGCAGACGCGACGACAACCATGCCGATTCCGCAGTTGAAGGTGCGCAGCATCTCGCCTTGGGCGATTTCTCCCGTTTGCGCCAGCCAATGGAAAACCGGCGGGACGTCGAAAGCCGACAGATCGAGCGCCACGCCAAGCCCGCTCGGCAGCACGCGCGGCAGATTGTCGGGAAATCCGCCGCCGGTGATGTGGGCGAGGGCGACGATATGCGGCGTCGCCTTTAGGGCGGCGAGGAGCGGCTTCACGTAGATGTGCGTCGGCGTCAACAGCGCCTTGGCGAGATTGAGGTCACGGGCGAAAGGCGCCGTGGCGCTCCACGCCAGTCCGGCGCGCTTCACAATGCTGCGCACGAGCGAAAAGCCGTTGGAGTGGACGCCGGAGGAGGGAAGGCCAAAGACGACGTCGCCTGCGCAGACGTCGCGGGGCAGGAGACGATTGCGCTCGGCTGCGCCGACCGCGAATCCGGCGAGATCATAGTCGCCGCGCGCGTAGAGGCCGGGCATTTCCGCGGTCTCTCCGCCGAGCAATGCGCAGCCTGCCTCGACGCATCCGGCGGCGATGCCCTTCACCACCGCCGCGGCGGCTGTAGGGTCGAGCTTTCCGGTTGCATAATAATCGAGAAAGAACAGCGGCTCGGCGCCTTGAACGACGAGGTCGTTGACGCACATGGCGACGAGATCGATTCCGATTGTGTCGTTGAGACCGGATTCGATCGCGATCTTCACCTTGGTACCGACGCCGTCATTGGCTGCAACGAGCACAGGATCGGAAAATCCCGCCGCCTTGAGGTCGAACACGCCGCCAAAACCGCCAATCTCGCCGTCGGCGCCGGAGCGGCGAGTCGAGCGGACCGCGGGACGGATCATGTCGACGAGCCGGTTGCCTGCGTCGATGTCGACGCCGGCTTCTGCGTAGGTAAGGCCCGGAACTCTCTGTTGCATTTCATCCTTCGCGCAGTGGGCGCCGGCGGTTAGATGGGCGCAAGCCGCGGGTGCTGTCAAATCCGCTTGGAAAGGCTACGCTGTTGTGCGTTTGCACAATTTTTTTCGTGGCGCGTCATGTTGAATGCCGCTGCAAAGGAGTGGCGCCATGAAGTTCCGTTTCACTATTGACGATATCGCGGCCGCCCGAGACGCGGGCGCCATTGACGCCGTGACATTCGAGCGGCTGTCGCAATTTTTGGCGTCGCGACAAGCTGCGGTCGCGGAGGCGACGTCCCAGACGCCGCGCTATGACGTCGTCAATCTGCTTTGGTATGCCGGCGCGCTGATCGTGCTCACCGCCATGGGCATGTTCTCAACAACGGCTTTCGGCCTCTGGGGCGACAAGGCGCTGCTCGCCACGGCGATCGTCTATGCCGTCCTGTTCGCCTTGGCCGGCGCCTATCTGTGGCGCAAACGCGATCTGCACACGCCGGGTGGCTTACTCATCGCCTGCGCGGTCGGCATGACGCCGCTCGCGATCTTCGCGCTGCAATCCATGTTCGGCGTCAACCCGGCGGGGGAGGCGCGTCCCTATGGCGACTTTTACGTCTGGATCAAATCGAGCTGGCTTCCGATGGAGCTGGGAACGATCGCTGCGGCCTGCGTCGCCCTGCTCGCCTTCCCTTTCCCATTCCTTGTCATGATCATCGCCTTTTCGCTGTGGTTCATGTCGATGGATCTGACGCCCTGGCTGATGGGCGTCCAAGAATTTTCATGGGATCAGCGCGCGAGCGTGAGCATGTATTTCGGCCTCGCCGTGCTTGCCGCCGCATGGCTCGTCGATCTTAAGCGCTGGCGCAGCGGCGATTTCGCCTTCTGGCTGCATCTTTTCGGACTGATGGCTTTTTGGGGCGGTCTGACGGCGCAGCACAGCGGCGACGAACTGGGCAAGGCGCTCTACTGCGCGATCAACGTCATGCTGATTTTCCTGTCGGTGTTCCTGATGCGCCGGGCCTATGCCGTGTTCGGCGCGGTCGGGGTCACGATCTATCTTGGCTATCTCGCCAGCAGCGTTTTCCAGGATTCGATCCTCTTCCCCTTCGCGCTCTCGGGGATCGGCGTTCTGCTGATCGTCTTCGGGCTCATGTTCCATCGCCATGGCGCGGCCATCGGCGCGGAGATCGGCGAACTGCTGCCGGCGCATTTGCGCGGACTCCGCCCGGCCCATGCGCGCGAGCCAGGGTAAGCATGGGCGGAGCCCCCTGCGACGTGGACGGCAGGCCAAGGATTGATTGCGCTTTAGGCGGATGCGGACTATATAGGCGGAATCCCAACATGTACGGTCGTTCTGTGGGTCGCTGGCGCCGAGTGGCGCGGCGCCGGACGCCGCTGCTGTGTCTCGATCGAGGAGTTTCCAGGATGGGCAACGCCCCGTTGATGCCGAAGGCCACGGCCGTTTGGCTCGTCGAAAATACGTCGCTGACGTTCGACCAGATCGCCGATTTCTGCAAATTGCATCCGCTCGAAGTGAAAGGCATTGCCGACGGCGAGGTCGCGGCCGGCATTCGCGGGCACGATCCGATCACCTCCGGGCAGCTCACGCGTGAGGAAATCGAGAAAGGCGAGAGAAACCCTGACAATCGCCTCCATCTCTCCGTCTCGAAAGTGGTCGTGCCGGAGGTCAAGAAGGCGCGCGGTCCCCGCTATACGCCGCTTTCGCGCCGCCAGGATCGTCCGAACGCCATTTTGTGGCTCGTGCGCAATCACCCCGAGCTGAAGGACGCCCAGATCATGCGTCTTGTCGGCACCACAAAGACGACGCTGAAGGCGATCCGCGAACGCACGCACTGGAACTCTGCCGCGCTGACGCCGATGGACCCAGTGACGCTCGGACTTTGCTCGCAAATCGAGCTCGACTTTGAGGTCAACCGCGCGGCCAAGGACAAGCCGGCGGTCGAGGATCATGGACAGACGCTGGTGCCGGCGAGCGTCACCACCAGTCCGCGGGTCGAGCCGACGACGACCGAGGATGTCTTCGGCAAGGCCAAACCGGCGGCGGCGCCGGACGAGGAAGACAATTTCGACGCCGACCGGGTGTTCAGGCGGCTGAAAGACGTCGATTTCGGCGAATAGCGCTGGGCTGAAACGCGGACCGATTGATCAACCTCCTGCTCGCGCGTATCCTTTGGGTTGTGACGTCTTCCGCGCTTGCATTCGACCGGCTCGCGTATGTCGATCGCCTCAGAAATGGGGGCGCCAGCCGCGAATCTTCGCGTCGAAATTCTTCGCTGGCTCAACGTGACGCAAATCGCGCTCGCGGGTTCTTGTCTTCGCGGCGATTAAATTCGTTCGTTAACCGGCGCGCGGCGCCCTTTCGGATCATGGACTCGCCGGATGACCGATTCGCCTTATGATCGCGACCTCGAACGAAATCCCGCGAATTTTCAGCCGCTGACGCCAATCACCTTCCTGGAGCGGGCGGCGGCCGTCTTTCCCGAACGCATCGCGATCGTTCACGGCGCGCTGCGACGCAATTACCGGGACTTTTATGCGCGCAGCCTTCGGCTCGCTAGCGCGCTCGAAAAGGCCGGCCTTGGCCGTGGCGACACCATTTCCGTCATGCTGGCCAACACGCCGGCGATGCTCGAATGCCATTACGGCGTTCCGATGATGGGCGGCGTGCTGAACACGCTGAATACGCGGCTCGACGCTGCAATCCTGGCCTTCACGCTGGACCATGCCGAGGCGAAGGCGCTGATCGTCGATCGGGAGTTCTCGGGCGTCATTCGCGAGGCGCTTTCGCTTGCGAAGGCGAGGCCCTTGATCATCGACTACCACGATCGCGAATATGACGGGCCCGGCGAGCCGCTGGGCTCCGTCGACTATGAGGACTTCCTGCTATCGGGCAACGCCGATTATCAATGGTCGCTGCCGCGCGATGAATGGGACGCGATCTCGCTCAATTACACGTCCGGCACGACGGGCGATCCGAAAGGGGTCGTCTACCATCATCGCGGCGCCTATCTGACCGCGCTCGGCAATGTGCTCACCGGCGACATGGACCGACATCCGGTCTATCTGTGGACGCTGCCGATGTTCCATTGCAACGGCTGGTGCTTCCCCTGGTCGATATCGGTCAACGCCGGCATGCATGTCTGCCTTCGGCAGGTGCGCGCCGGCCATATCTACGAACTGATGGCCGAGCACGGCGTCACGCATCTCTGCGGCGCGCCCATCGTCATGTCGACGCTGCTCAACGCCAGCGAATCGGAAAAGAGGCCGCTGAAGCGGACCGCGCGCTTCTTCACCGCCGCTGCCCCGCCGCCGCAGGCGGTGCTCGCGGGCATGAAGGCCGCCGGCTTCGAAGTTACGCATCTTTACGGATTGACCGAGACCTACGGTCCTGCCGCCGTCAACGAATGGCAGGACGACTGGGATTCGCTTGATGGCGGCGCGCAGGCACAGCTGAAGGCGCGTCAAGGCGTGCGTTATCTCGTTCTCGAAGATCTCGACGTCATCGACCCCGATACGATGCTGCCGGTGCCGCGCGACGGCGCAACGATGGGCGAAGTCATGTTTCGCGGCAACGTGGTCATGAAGGGCTATCTGAAAAATAAGGCCGCCTCGGACGCGGCCTTTAACGGCGGCTGGTTTCATTCAGGCGATTTGGGCGTGCGTCATCCCGACGGCTATATCCAGCTGAAGGACCGGTCGAAGGACATCATCATCTCGGGCGGCGAGAATATCTCCTCGATCGAGGTCGAGGACGCGCTGTTTCGCCACCCCAAGGTTCGCGCCGCGGCGGTTGTCGCCGCCCCCGATGACAAATGGGGCGAAACGCCTTGCGCCTTCGTCGAGCTGAAGGATGGCGAAGCGGTGACGGCGGAGGAGCTGATTGACTGGGCGCGTCAGCACTTGGCGCATTTCAAATGCCCCCGCCACGTGGTCTTTTGCGAGCTGCCGAAGACCTCGACGGGCAAAATACGCAAATATGTTCTGCGCGAACGCGCGCGAGAAATCTGGCCGGCGCGAGCGACTACGGCGTCACTTTAAAAAACCCTGAAAGATTGACGCCGAAGCTCCAAAAGGCGTCCAAAACAAAAAAGCCAGCAGTCTTCAAGACTGCCGGCTTCGCGTCGAGGGCGGAAGGCCGAAACTTTCCGCGCCTCGCTAATCTCGCTAAATTAGAAGAACAGGCCGAGGCAGCCGCCCGCGAGACCGCCGACGACAGCAGCCGCGACCGTGTTCGCGATGCCGCCAAGCGCGACAGAAGCGAGACCGCCGAGAATGACCGCGCCGATGCCAGCAAAAACGTAGGTGTTCGTGGTGATTTCGAGTTCTTTCTGAGCCATTGTTCTTCACTCCTCTTATTTTCGTTCCCTGAGTCGCGCCTTGTTCGCCGGCGAGTTCTCATCACAAAAGGGCGCGTCATTTCGACGCAGGCGGAGGTTAGCATAAGTTGGCGCTGAGTCAATCAAACATGCGGTAGGAAGTTGCTTATGTAATTATATGATATATAACCATATTCTATGGACGATAGCGTTTTCGCGTTTCGATGAGCAAACCAAATTTCGGTTTCACCGCCGTTTCGTGACCGCGCTTCGGTCGACGCGCCACCCGCCAAATTCGTTTTCGTCGAAGACGGACGCTATACCCGCTGCCGATGACCAAAAAGAACGCTGACGTCGACTCCGCCGATCCTGTGGCTCGCAAACCCGATCGCGGTCTCAAGGCCACTCTCGCTCCGCTTCGGCCCCTGCTGCCATACGCGCTGCGCTACAAGCGAACGATCGTTTTCGCCTTCATCGCGCTGCTCATGGCCGCGGGCGCGACTCTTACCTTGCCGCTCGCCGTGCGCGGAATGATCGATCACGGCTTTTCTTCTGATAGCGCCGGCGTGGTGAACGCTTATTTCGGGGCGATGATCGCGGTCGCCGCGACCCTCGCGATGGCTTCCGCCACCCGCTATTATTTCGTCATGACGCTGGGCGAGCGCGTCGTCGCCGATCTGCGCGCCGCCCTCTTCAAACATCTCACGACACTCGACGCGTCCTTCTATGACACGGCGAAAACGGGCGAGCTTCTTTCGCGGCTCACAGCGGATACGACGCAGCTGAAATCCGCCTTCGGCTCGTCGGCGTCGGTCGCGTTGCGCAATCTCTTCATGTTCTTCGGGGCGATCGTGATGATGGTCGCAACGAGTCCCAAGCTTGCAGGCCTTGCGCTCGCGGCAATCCCGATCATCGTTCTGCCGCTCATCGCTTCCGGCCGCGCGGTGCGCCGCCGTTCGCGCCACGCGCAGGACACGCTGGCGCAGGCTTCAGCCTATGCCGGCGAAAACCTCTCGGCCGTGCGCGCGATGCAGGCCAACGGCGCGCAGGCCTATACGACCGGGCGATTCGCGCGCGCGGTCGAAGCCGCCTACGACGCCGCGCAGGCCGCGACGCTGCTTCGCGCCCTCGTGACCGCGGGAGCCATTCTCGTTGTCTTCACCAGCGTGGTCGGCGTTTTGTGGCTCGGCGCGCAGGATGTGCTCGCCGGTCGCATGACGTCGGGGGTTCTGTCGCAATTCGTCCTTTACGCGGTGCTCGGCGCGAGTTCATTGGGCGAGCTCTCGCAGACGTGGAGCGAACTCTCCGCCGCGGCCGGCGCGGCAGGTCGCATCGCTGATATTCTCGCCATTCACCCGCGGATCGTCGCGCCGCCGCAGCCGGTTCCGCCGCCGGCGCGCTGGAAAGGACGCATCGCCTTCGATCATGTGCGCTTCGCCTATCAGACCTCGCCGAACAGGCTGGCCTTGCAAAATTTCTCGCTCGTCGTTGAGCCTGGCGAGCGAGTCGCGCTTGTCGGACCTTCGGGCGCGGGCAAATCGACGATCTTTGCGCTGCTCCTTCGCTTCTACGACGTCGACTCCGGCGCCATCAGTCTTGACGGCGTCGACCTGCGCGACCTCGATCCGGCTGCGCTGCGCAGGGCGGTCGCGCTTGCGCCGCAAGACCCGGTGATCTTCGGGCTTTCGGTGGCTGAAAATATCGCCTACGGCCGCGAGCAGGCGTCGAGCGAAGAAATCGTCGCCGCGGCGAAACGCGCCCAGGCGCATAATTTCATCATGGCGCTGCCGATGGGCTACGACACGCTGCTCGGCGAGCGCGGCATAACCCTCTCGGGCGGCCAGCGCCAGCGTCTCGCCATCGCGCGCGCGATATTGGCCGACGCGCCGGTGCTGCTTCTCGACGAGGCGACATCGGCGCTCGACGCCGAGAATGAGGCGCTGGTGCAGGCGGCGCTGCATGACGTGATGCAGGGGCGCACGAGCCTCGTGATCGCGCACCGGCTCGCGACCGTGCTTGAAGCCGATCGTATCATTGTCATCGATGAAGGCCGTATCGTAGAGCAGGGCACCCATGCGAGCCTGAGCGCCGCCGGCGGCCTTTATGCGCGGCTGGCGAAACTCCAGTTCGACACCGACCGCGCCGGCGCCGCCGCCTGAGGACGGGCGTTGAGCGGGCTGAAACCGACGAACGCCAGACGCTCAACCGAGATCATACGTCGCGGAGGCGACGCTGCGCCGAAGCTGCGGCGGCGGCTCAGAATCGTCGAAGTCTCCAAATACTTTGGTGCGCAACAGCGACCCGAGATATTTCACATATTCCTTGCCGATGAAGCGTGCGACGCGGAGATTGCTGGCCCAGTCCGCGACATCGATATGCTCGCTGACGACCGGAAACGGATAGAGCTCGACATCTGGCAAGACGGCCGCGATTTCGACCAGAGCGCGCGGCATATGGTAGTTCGAGGTGACGACAATGAGCGTTCGGGTAATGTTGTGCTGGCGCGCCCAATCACGCGTTTCCTTGGCGTTTCCAGTGGTATCGAGCGCCTGGTAGCCGAGATCGACGCAGCATTCGAAAAGCTCGCGCGACACCGGCAAAATTTTGGCGATCACGGCGCTGCGTGTGGCGCGATTGACGCCGGTAATGAGCATACGGCGCGCCTGTCCGCTCGCAAGCAGGGTCGCTGCATCGAGCACCCGATCCGAGCCGCCGGTCAGCGCGACGACACCTTCCGCCTGCACCGGAACGGCGAATTCCTCGCGCGGCAGCGACAGCGCGAAGCCGGCAAAACCGAAGAGAAACGCCGCGCCGAGAAACGCGCCGCCGGCGCAGACTGCGCAGGCGATCTTGCGGATGGCGCACCACCCAATCTTCACTCCCTGGGGCGCGGGGGTCGTCAATATTGGAATCCTTCGCCCATCCTTCGAACGCGCGAAGCGCGATTCTCATGCGAATATAGGCTGATTTTGGCGCCGATGTTATTGGCGCCGGCAGTTTCGGGATGCCTAATTTAACCGAGATGCCGCAGGTGGCGCAGCACGATGAACTGCGACAGATATCCGGTCAATGCGGCGACCCCGCCCGCGAGCAGCAAAATCACGACGATTCCGCTTGGACTAAGCGAAAAATCGCCGAACATTGCTTCCATCTGCTCGCCGCCGCCCGTCGCGCGCCATCGCTGCGCCAGAAACTGCGCCAGCAGGAAAAAGGCGATCGCGCCGCCTCCGCCGATCAGCGCGCCGCGGAACCCCAGCGCCATGAAGCGACGCTGAAACTCCCGAGCTATGAAAGCGTCGGCGGCTCCGACCATATGCAGCACTTCGACGATCTCGCGATTGGTCGCGACTGCGGCTCGGGTCGCTGACGCCACGGCGACGGCCATGGCCGCAAGAATCAAGATGAAGATCAGGGCGGCGGCCGCCACGGCGGCGCGCGCCATGTCGCCAAGACGCTCGATAAACACATGGTGATCGTCGAGCACGGCGTTGGGAACGACGCGCTCGAGCTCCATGCGCAACCTCTCGAAATCAGCGCGACTTTCGGATTCGAGCTTCAAGACGATCATGCGGGGCGTCGGGAGTTCGGAGAGGTCCAGTCCCTCGCCGAGCCAGGGCGTCAGCAACGCCGCTGATTCGGACTGGGCGTAGATTCTCGCTTCTCGGACGCCGGGCGTCCGCCGCATCGCCTCCGCCGCAGCGGCGACGTCGGCCTCAATGTCGCGGCCTGGGCCCGGACGCACCTGCACCGTCGCTTCGCGCGCAATATCGCCGCGCCATTCCACGCTGGCGTCGGCGACGAGAATGGCGACATTGGCGGCGAGCGCCGCGAGAAACGTCATGATCGCAATGACGATGACGAGCGAACGGCCGGGGACGGAATCCGCAGGCACCAGCGCGTTTTGCGCCGGAAATTCTTCGACGTCGGCGTCGATGTCCGAAGCAGTTTGGCGGGTCGAGGACCAAAATCGCATCACGGCCATCGTCCGCTCATTCGAAAATGTGAAGCCGGCCGTCGGCAAGGACGAGACGTCGCGCTTCCTCATACTGATCCATCAAGGTCAGGTCATGGGTTGCGATGATGACGGCGGTGCCAGCTTTGTGAAGCTCGACGAACAGGCGCAGGATCCGCCGCGCGAGCGTCGGGTCGACGTTGCCTGTCGGTTCGTCCGCAAGCAGCAGTTTGGGCTGCGAAATCAGCGCGCGGGCAATTGCGGCGCGCTGCTTTTCGCCGCCCGAAAGGATTGTCGGGCACGCATGCGCGCGTTCGCCGAGGCCGACCCAGCGCAGGAGTTCGGTCACTTCGGCGCGATAGGTCGATTCTTCGCGGCCGAGCACGCGCAACGGCAGGGCGACGTTTTCGTAAAGCGTCAGATGGTCCAGTAGCCGGAAATCCTGGAAGACGACGCCGAGCCCGCGGCGCGTTTCGGCGACTTGCTCATTGCTGAGCGCCGCCGTGTCCTTGCCGAAAATGTTGATCAATCCGCGCGTCGGCCGCAGCGCCATGATGATCAGGCGCATCAGGGTGGTCTTGCCTGCGCCCGACGGGCCAGTCAGAAACTGGAAAGAACGCGGCGCGATCTGAAAATTGATGTCGCGAAGGGTTTCGGCGCCGACGCCATAACGCAGGCCGACGTTCTCGAAGCTCAACACGAAGCCCTCTCCGCAAAAGATTCCAATGACGCTTGGGACGCATGGCGCGTCGCGAAACAATAGCAGTTCCTGCCTTCTTAGCCACACTCGCCTTGCCGATTGCTTACGCCGAGCCGCTTTGCGGCTTCAAAAGCGCGCGAACCGTTTCGGCGCGCTCGCCGACAGCGTGATTCTCACAGCATTATTCTCAATGACTTCGGGGCTGGCCGCGCGGTCAAGAATCCGCCAACGGCAACATGAAGCTGAAGACGGCGCCGCCGCCCGGATTGGGCTCCGCCCAGATTTTCCCCTTATGCGCTTCGATGATCGAACGCGATATGGAGAGCCCGACGCCGAGACCATGCGGCTTGGTCGTCGCGAATTGCTCGAAGAGCCTGGCTTTGATCGCCTCTGGCACGCCAGGACCGGTGTCGGCGACATCGGCCCGAATGAAATTGCCCTCGACCAGGCGAGTCGAGACCCTCATCTCGCGCCGCTCGCAGTTCTGCATCGCCTCGACGGCGTTACGCTTGAGATTGACGACGACCTGCTGAATCTGAACCTTGTTGATCACGACGAGGTCCGGCGAGGCGGCAAGGTCGATCGTCGTTTTGACATTGTGTTGCTTGGCGAGCGCATCGGTGAACTCGCAAGCGGTTTGGATAACGGCATTCAAATATTGCGGAGACTTCGCCGTCGCTCCCCGGGCGATGAATTGTCGAAGATTGTCCATGATTTGCGAAGCGCGGAAGACCTGCGCGTCGGCGTTGTCCAGCATCTCCGCAACCTTCTCGACGGAAAGGTTTTTCTCCTTTAAGTGGCGGCGGGCGAAATTGAGATAGGCGCCGATCGCCGCCAGCGGCTGCTTGAGTTCATGCGCCAGTCCAGCCGCCATGTTTTCGATCAGATCAAGCCGGTTCGCCTGAAGTTCGTGCACGCCCTGCGCGAAGCGGCCGCGCTGACTGAGATCGCGGATCAAACCGATAAACAGTCGCTTCCCGTCGCAAACGATTTCGCTGAAGCCGAGCTCCATCGGGAAGATCGACCCATTCTTGCGCAAGCCATCGACGCGCCGGCGAACGCTCGGCGCTCCGGGACGCAGATCATCGCGATAGCTGCGGTCCGACTCGGGCGTCAGCATCCCGAAGTCCCGGCCGATGACGTCGTCCGCCGCATAGCCGAACAAGGTCGCCGCTTCGCCGTTTATCGCGCGCACCGCCCCCCGCTCGTCGAGCGCGACGATTCCGTCGAACGCGGCAGCCATCGTCGCGGTGAGGTCGACGCGTCGCTCGCCGTCCGCCGCGTGCGGTGCAAAAGGGGATTCGGGATGGCTGAGGGAACGCATACTTTGCCCCCGGGGCGCTGTCCGCGCTTCTCCCGTCTTGCAGTAGCTAGGCTCTTGGGAAAGAAGGTCAAGCCCTATTGCCACAGGGCGCATTTGCAACCCCCGACAAATAGCCTAAGCAAGCGCCATGTCGCCTCCCCAAGCTCCAGCGCCGCTGCTCTTTTATAACGCCCGGCTGATTGATCCCGCCTCTGGACGGGAGTTGCGGGGCGGCCTCGTGGCGCAAAACGGCGTCATCGCGGAACTCGGCGAGTCCGTAAGACCGGCCGATGCTCCAGACGGCGCGCGCCTCATCGACTGCGCCGGCGAAGTCGTCGCGCCCGGCCTCATCGACATGCAGGCGTTCGTCGGCGAGCCCGGCGCCGAACATCGCGAGACCATCGCGAGCGCAACTCTCGCCGCCGCGGCGGGCGGGGTGACGACGCTGGTCTCGACCGCGGCGACGCTACCGCCCGTCGACGATCCCGCCGTCGTCGATTTCGTCCTGCGCCGCGCGCGCGACACCGGCCGCGTGCGCGTTGCGCCGATGGCGGCGCTTACCAGAGGCCGCGAGGGCAGGGAGATCGCCGAACTTGGCCTGCTCCAGCAAGCCGGCGCCGTGGCGTTCTGCGATGGCGCGCGTTCGGTGAGAAACGCGCTGGCGATGCGCCGGGCGCTGACCTACGCGCGCGATTTTGACGCGCTGGTCATCCATTTCGCCGAAGACCCGGATCTCGGCGCCGGCGTCATGAATGAGGGCGAATTCGCGCATCGGCTTGGCCTCTCCGGCGCGCCGCGGGAATCCGAGGCGATCATGCTCGATCGCGACTTGAGGCTCGTCGCCTTGACGGGCGCGCGCTATCACGCGGCGATCGTGACGACGACCTTGTCGCTCGACGCCCTGAGAAGGGCCAAGGACGCGGGCTTGCCCGTGACCTGCGGAACGTCCATCAACCATTTGACGCTGAACGAGAACGACATCGGCGACTACCGCACGTTTCTCAAGCTGAAGCCGCCGCTGCGCCATGAGGACGAGCGCAAGGCGCTCGTCGCCGCGCTCGGCGAAGGCCTCATCGACGTGATCGTCTCCGATCATGATCCTCAGGACGTGGAAACGAAACGGCTGCCTTTTGCAGAAGCCGAATATGGCGCGATCGGCGTCGAGACGATGCTTGCCGCCGGCCTGCGCCTCGTTCATTCGGGAGACGTGGCGCTTTCCCGCCTGCTCGACGCGATGAGTTCGCGCCCGGCGAAAATTTTGGGGCTGCCGCAGGGACGGCTCGAAAAGGGGGCGCCAGCCGACATTATGCGCTTCGATCCTGACGCACCCTTCGTCGTCGATCCCGCCGCGCTGCATTCGCGCTGCAAGAACACGCCATTCGACGGCGCGCTACTGCAGGGCGTGGTCAGAACGACCGTCGTCGGCGGCGAAATCGTTTACGAAGAATAATCGTCACGCGTCCCTTCGTCGATCGAGGCTGCGCCGCAGCGTTTCCTGAAGATGGCTTTAGCCCATCGCGATCGCGAAGCGGTGACGCGCCTTCAGCGCCTCCATGCTGAGCCAGACCTCAGCTTAAATACAAATAAAATTAGCGATATGTAAGTTAAAGTTCGTCATTAACATGAAGACTTCGAGCGCGCGTAAGATCCTGTCCGGATCGGCGATCGCGATCCCGATGAGCGCCGATTGCGGCGGCGTGTTCATGGGCCGGTGTGGCGACATGCGCCGTCGACGTCGTTCGTGGGAATGTTCGCCGGCGGCTCTTGAGGAATGCGTCAGCTGCATTTATGAACATACGACTGCTTCTAGGAATTAGGAGTATTCTATGAAACCGCTTTTCGCCGCGACCGCCGTTTTCGTCACAATGTCTTTATGTTCAAGCGCCTTCGCGCAGGTCCCGAGCTTTCCTAACGACGCGCCTTACGCCAAGGCGCGCAAAATTCTCTTGAAAAAGGGCTGGAAGCCTGTGCATGAGCCAGAGGCGGGTTTCGTGTGCCAGAAGGACGATCCTCGCTGCACAGGACGCCCAGAGACGGTCTCTTGCGCCGGCACGGGCGCCGCTAATTGCATTTTCCGCTGGAAGCGCAAGGGCGTCGTCATCGACGTCAGCACCGTCGGCGAAACCGCGCCGGTGATTACCGAAGTGACCTGTCACTCCGGATGCAGCTAGTTCCAGCGATTGTTCCTGCGCGGCCGAAGTTTTTGTCGAGATCCTTGGGCTCCAACCCTTCGCCCTTGAAGAATCCCGCCAATAGCCTTAAAGCCTCGCCCCGCCGGGCGCGGGCCCGCGACCATTCGGAACAAGGATCATGGCCAAGGAAAAGTTTTCACGCACGAAGCCGCACTGCAACATTGGGACGATCGGACACGTCGACCATGGCAAGACGTCTTTGACGGCGGCGATCACCAAGGTTCTGGCGGAGACGGGCGGGGCGA
>NZ_JAKFWS010000096.1 GCF_021731785.1 Methylocystis sp. | reverse complement strand
AGGAGCATCCGCGCGCGTTCGACCCGGCTCGCCGGTTCTGTCCGCGAACGCGCAAGCCTCATTAACTCCGCCAGGTCGCTCTCCGTAAACGCCAACTCGATCACTCGACGTGGAGCCGCCATGATCAACCTATCTCGTTCAGCAAATCGCTGAACAAGTGTATAAACGCAGCAGTGCTCCGACGGAATCCACCGCATATGAGCGGATTCAAGGAATCTGAGCACTAGCATTTGG
Source organism: Methylocystis sp. (assembly GCF_021731785.1). Classification (GTDB taxonomy): domain Bacteria; phylum Pseudomonadota; class Alphaproteobacteria; order Rhizobiales; family Beijerinckiaceae; genus Methylocystis. The sequence continues at coordinate 56,752 of NZ_JAKFWS010000096.1, read as the reverse complement.
CAACTTTTCCAACTCACGGTTGTAATTTTTTGCCCGCAAAAATCCAGCCAAAGACTGAACAAGCGGAAAATGTAATCAATTTCAATAATCTAATCGGCGCCGGTCCGCGTCCGCGTCAAGTGGCTTCGAACCAAGTCGCCAGCCCGCGCGCTTCGTGTTCCAGAATATCATCATGGATCGCCCATTTTCCAGGCGATTCCACGAGGAAGGCGGCGTGCTTGGTCTTTCCGGGCGGGACGATCACGCCATTGCGCCAATAGGGCTCCCACCCGTCGTCCAGGTCATGCAGAAGGCGCATGCATTGGCCGTGAACATGCATTGCCAACGCCACGCCCGACCTGTTGACGAACCCCAGCGTAACCGGGGTTCCGTGGGCGACCTTAAACAAGGCGGGGCCTTCATAGGCTTTCGTCGGAGCGCCGTTGATCGTCCAGGCGGGGCCGGCTCCGCCTTTGCGCGGTTCGATCACGAGATCGACCTTCTTGGCCTCTCCAAGCCTGATCTCGGCAGGAAGCGCCGAATTCGGCGGGAGCGACACGATCGGCGGACGCTGCAGAGCTTTTGGGCCTTTGGCGTCCGCGACGAAAAGATCGCGATCCTCGCCATTCGGACCGCGCAGGACCAGACTGGCCTTGGCGCCCTCGGTTTCGGGCATGTAGAACATCAGCTCAAAGCGTGCGCCCGGCGCGACGGGAATACTCCGCTTGATCGGTTCGAAGGCCTCGCATGGCTGGCCGTCGATGGCGATGACGAACGGCTGCGCGCCCACAACCGACAGGACCATGATCCGCGCGTTGCTCAGATTGGCGAGCCGCAGCCGCACCCTGGCGCCAGGCGCGATACTCTGCGCCGCCGGCGCGGCCGCGCCGTTGACGCAGAGCAGCGAACCGATCCGGCCGACGCCCCGCGACGCCGCCGGGTCGTCGAAACCGCCGATGACTTCCCCGGCGTCATCGAGCAGCCAGTCGTCGAGGACCAGCAGCAGGTCAGCGTCGGCTTGGAGCGGCGCCGGTTCGTCCACGAGGAGCAGTCCCTTGAGGCCGCGGCCGACAAGCTCCGGTGTCGCGCCGTAGACGCTCGGCCGGTAGCAGAAAAGTCCGGGCTCGGAGAGCTTGCGGCGATAATCGAAGGATGCCCCTGGGGCGATCGGCGCCTGCGTCAGCGGCGCGACGCCCTCCATCGCATTGTCGCCGCGCAAGCCATGCCAGTGAATAGTCGCCGGCCGGTCCATCTTGTTGAGAAAACGCACGGCGAGTTCGTCGCCCTGCCTGTAGCGCAGAACGGGTCCCGGCATGGTCCCGTCGAAACCGAGAATGCCGGTTTCGCGGGCGCCGGACAGGCGAATCCTCCCCGGCCGCGCCTCAAGCACGCGCAGGCCGGCGGGCGCCTGCGCCGGCGCCGGCAGCGTGGTCAGGCTGGCGGCGACTCCGTAAAGCACGGCGCGGCGAGAGAGAGGCTTGGACATGGCGCGCTAGCTATGGCGCAGGAGCGCCGCCGGGGCAATCCGGAAGCCCCGCTCTTCACGGGCCGTCAGGAGAGCGCTAGAACCGCCAAAAGGTAAGGAGGCTCAGGCATGATTGCGCCACGCAGGACGTTGATCGCCGCCGTTGGTTTCTGCGGCATCGGCTGTTTTCTGCCGCCCGCCGCGTCGGGACAGGCTTCGCAAGGCTATTCGGATTACCGCCAGTCGCTGATCGCCAGCGGCTGGAAGCCGAACGTCGGCTACGGCCTGAAAACCGCCAGGGGCAAGGCCCTGTATAATTTTCCGGAAGTCGTATGCGGTCCGACGCTGTGCAACGCCAAATGGCGCGACCCGCAAGGTCACGACAAACTCATCACGCTGATCCGCGGGCTCGACGGCGCCGATCACCGTGTCGCGCCGCAGTAGCCGGCGGCTGGCGTCGCGCCGCGTCCATGCTATAGAGCGACGCCCGGCGAGTCGCGCTCGCGCTTGGCGCGCCTCGACGCGGCGCCCAAGCGCATAAGGGATGCGCCCTTTATAGGGTTCAGGAGCGTTTGAGAGGAAGTCGAGTTCGATTTCATCTCAAACGATCCCGGTTCGCAGGCAGGGGATTAAGGCGGCCTTCCCGCCAATCGCGGGCGTGGCGGAACTGGTAGACGCGCCGGATTTAGGTTCCGGTGACGAAAGTCGTGGGGGTTCGACTCCCTCCGCCCGCACCAGTGCCGCCTCCCGTGGCAGTCGCATACGCGTCGTCGCGCGCCGACGACGTCGCAGTCATTAAGAAGGCTATTGAGATGCAGGTAACCCAGACCTCCTCGCAGGGTTTGAAGCAGGAATACAAGGTGGTTCTGCCGGCCGGCGAACTTGCCGCCAAGCTTGCCGCTCAGCTCACCGAGCTTCAGGCGAAGAGTCAGATCAAGGGATTCCGGCCCGGAAAGGCGCCGATCGGCCATCTCCGTAAGCTCTATGGAAAGAGCATCATGAGCGACGTGTTGCAGGAGGCGGTCAATGACGCCAACCGCAAAATCGTCGAGGAGAATGAATTGCGCATCGCCTTCGAGCCGAAGGTCGATTTTCCCGGAGGACAGGCGGAAGTCGAGCGCGCGCTTACCGCCGAGGGCGATTTCTCCTACGTCGTCACGTTCGAAACCTTGCCCAAGTTCGAAATCGGCGCGTTCGACGACATTTCCGTGGAGCGCCCCGTCGCGCCAGTGGCGGATGAAGACATTGAGAAGGCGCTGCAGTCGCTCGCGGAGCGCGCCCAGGAGTTCGAGGCGAAGCCAGAAGGCGCGAAGGCCGAGAAGGGCGACCGAATGACGATCGATTTTACCGGCAAGCTCGACGGCGAGTCTTTCGAAGGCGGCGCGGGCGGCGACGTCGATCTGACGCTGGGCGCGGGAAGCTTCATACCCGGCTTCGAAGAGCAGCTTGAGGGCGCCGCCGCCGGCGAGCAGCTCATCGTCAAGGTCCGTTTTCCAGACGACTACGCCGCCAAAACGCTGGCGGGGAAAGACGCCGAATTCGATGTAACGGTCAAGTCCGTCTCGGCGCCCAAGACGCTGGGACTCGACGAGGAACTCGCCAAAAAATACGGCTTTGAATCGTTCGAGGCGATGAAAACCGCCGTTCGCGGCAATCTCGAAGCCGATTTCGACAAGGCCTCGCGCGAGAAGATGAAGCGCGCACTGCTCGACGCGCTCGACAGCCGCTACGCCTTTGACTTGCCCGAGAGCCTTGTCGAGCAGGAATTCGCCAATATCTGGGGGCAACACGAGCAGGAAAGCCAGCGGGCGGGCCAGTCCGTGGCCGAAGAAGGCAAGACCGAGGAAGAGACCAAGGCCGAGTTCCGCAAAATCGCCGAACGACGCGTGCGGCTTGGGCTGGTTCTGGCGGAGATCGGAAAAAGCGCCGGCGTGAAGGTCGAAGAGAAGGATCTGACCGACGCCCTGGTCGAGCGGGTCCGAATGTTCCCGGGCCAAGAGAAGGCCGTATGGGACTATTACCGCAACAATGAACAGGCTCTCGCCCAGCTCCGCGCCCCGATCTATGAGGAGCGCGTCGTCGACCACCTCGCCAAGCTGATCAAGATCGCCGACAAGACCGTCTCCCGCGAAGAGCTGTTCAAGGAAGACGACGAATAGCAGCCGGCCGTCGCCATTCGCTGGCGGCGCATCGCGGGGAAATCCGGCATAGCAGGCGCATGCGCGCGGCGGCTCGGAACGCGGCGTGATGGCGCAATGTTGTCTTTGCGTTCGGCGCGGGCGCAGATATATGACGGGTCAAAGAATTCCTGGCGCAGGCGCATGAGCCGCCGCCGGACTACAGAGGCGATACGCGATGCGCGATCCAATCGAACATTACAGCCAATATCTCATTCCGCAGGTGATCGAAAACACCTCCCGCGGAGAGCGCGGCTTCGACATCTATTCCCGCCTGTTGCGCGAGCGCATCATCTTCATCACCGGACCGATCGAAGATCATATGGCGTCGGTCATCATCGCGCAGCTGTTGTTTCTGGAGTCCGAGAACCCGAAGAAGGAAATCTCGCTCTACATCAATTCGCCGGGCGGCGTGGTGACGTCGGGCCTCGCCATCTATGACACGATGCAGTTCATCAAGCCGAAAGTGTCGACGCTTTGCGCCGGCCAGGCGGCGTCGATGGGTTCGCTTCTGCTTGCCGCAGGCGCAAACGGTCTTCGCTATGCGCTCCCCAACGCCCGCGTGATGCTGCATCAGCCGTCCGGCGGTTTCCAGGGACAGGCGTCGGACATTCAGCGCCATGCCGAAGACATTCTGAAAGTGAAGAAGCGGCTCAATGACATCTATGTCCGTCATACGGGCAAGGATTACGACACGATCGAGCGCACGCTCGACCGCGATCATTTCATGTCGGCGGAGGAAGCGAAGGCTTTCGGAATCGTCGACGCCGTCCAGGAGCAGCGGCCTGACGAAGAAAGCGACGCGAAGCGCTGAATGCAGGAGGCGGGCGCCGGGCGCGATTTGTGAGCTGCGGCGCCACTATGCTTGACGGGATTGGGGCAGCGGGGCGCGAATGTTTCGTAAAATTCTCATCGCCAATCGCGGCGAAATCGCTTGTCGCATCATTAAGACCGCGAAGCGCATGGGGCTTTCGACCGTGGCGGTCTATTCCGACGCCGACGCCGACGCGCTGCATGTCGAAATGGCCGACGAGGCGATCCATCTCGGCCCGCCGCCCGCCGCCCAGTCTTATCTCCTGATCGACAAGATCGTCGCCGCCTGCAAGGAAACCGGCGCGGAAGCGGTGCATCCGGGCTACGGCTTTCTCTCTGAACGCGCCGCTTTCGCCAATGCGCTTGCCGAAGCCAATATCATTTTCATCGGCCCCAATGTGCGGGCGATCGAGGCGATGGGCGATAAGATCGAGTCGAAGAAATTCGCCTCGGCCGCCAAGGTCAGTGTCGTGCCGGGCTATCTTGGCGTTATCGAGAACGCCGAAGAGGCGGTCAGGATCGCCAAGGACATCGGCTATCCGGTGATGCTGAAGGCGTCGGCCGGCGGAGGCGGCAAGGGCATGCGGGTTGCCTTTACCGACGCCGAGGTGATCGAAGGCTTTACGCGCGCGCGATCGGAGGCGGCGTCCTCCTTCGGCGACGATCGCGTCTTCGTCGAGAAATTCATTGTCAATCCGCGCCACATCGAAATTCAGGTGCTCGGTGACAAGCACGGCAATGTGATCCACCTGAACGAGCGCGAATGCTCCATTCAGCGCCGCAATCAGAAGGTGATCGAAGAAGCGCCATCGCCGCTGCTAGACGAGAAGACTCGTCGTGAAATGGGCGCGCAGGCCGTCGCCCTCGCCAAGGCCGTGGATTACGATTCAGCGGGCACGGTCGAATTCGTCGCCGGTCAGGACAAGAGCTTCTACTTTCTTGAAATGAACACGCGCCTGCAGGTTGAGCATCCGGTGACCGAGCTCATCACCGGCGTCGACCTCGTCGAGCAGATGATCCGCGTAGCGGCGGGCGAGCCGCTGCAACTCAAGCAGGAAAACGTCAAGATCAACGGCTGGGCGGTCGAGAGCCGCATCTACGCCGAGGATCCGACGCGCAACTTCCTGCCTTCGATCGGACGACTGGTCAAATACCGCCCGCCGGAAGAGAAGCGCGAAGGCGGGGTTACGGTGCGCAACGACACCGGCGTCACCGAGGGGCGCGAAATTTCGATCCACTACGATCCGATGATCGCCAAGCTGGTGACGCATGCGCCGGATCGGCTTCGGGCGATCGTGGCGCAGGCCGACGCGCTCGATCGCTTCGTGATCGACGGCATTCGCCACAATATTCCGTTCCTGTCGTCGCTCATGCAGAGTCCGCGCTGGCGCTCGGGCAATCTTTCGACGGGATTTATCAGCGAAGAGTATCCGGAAGGATTTGCCGCGCAGCCGCCTCACGGCGACCTGGCGCACACGCTCGCCGCGATCGCGACGTTGATGGACCACATCGGTAATGAGCGTAAGCGCAAAATCTCCGGGCAGTTGCGTGGCGGCCGGCCGGTCCAATTCGAGCGCGAGCGCGTGTGCATGCTGGGCGATCAAAGATTCGACGTCAGCGTCGAATCGCAAGGCGAAGCGCTGATCGTGCGCTTTTCCGAAGGCGATCAGCGCGCGCATCGGGTTTCGACTCAGTGGCGTCCGGGCGAACTTGTGCTCGAAGGCGATGTCGACGGCCGCACGGTCTATGTGCAGGCGCGGCCCATTCTCAACGGCTATGAACTGTCGCACCAGGGCGTCGACGTGACGGCGCGCGTCTATACTCAGCGCGAAGCCGAACTTGTCGCCTTCATGCCGAAAAAAAAGGACGCCGGCGCCTCCAAGCACCTGTTGTGTCCGATGCCCGGCCTGGTGAAGACCATCGACGTGACGGAAGGTCAGGAAATCAAGGCCGGCGAAGCCTTGTGCATGGTCGAGGCCATGAAGATGGAAAACGTGCTGCGCGCCGAGCGCGACGTGACCGTGAAGAAGATTCTAGCCAAGCCCGGCGACAGCCTTGCAGTCGATGCGGTGATCATGGAGTTCGCCTAAACGCCGCGAGCGTCGGCGGCCGGCTACAGGTTGAGAAACATGCTCACCGAGAGGATATGATTAATCCGGTGATCGAACCTCTGCTCGCGCCGCGAGACGACGCGCGACTGGATCAGCTGGTTCATATAGCCGATCTCCACGCGCGCCTTCTCACTGAAAGCGTAGGCGAGGCCGGCGAAGCCGCGATTTTGATCAAAGCCGAATCGCGTTGACGGGGTCGTCGAGTTCAGACGCACGAATACTTCGTCCCAAAGCACAACGCTCAGCGGCGCATTCTCCCAAAGCGGATGAGAAAAGCGCACGAATTGGCGCAGCCGCCATTCGACGGGGTTCACGTTCTGGATAAAGCGTTGTTCCAGGCGCGTGCGGCTCGTCAGGTCGCCAAACGTCGCTTTGTCAGTCAGCAGAACTTGCTGCCAAATCCGATTTTCGTGCTGCGTTTTGGCGGCTTCCGGAAAGGTTGCGATATGCGCATAGCCGAGCCAGACGCTGGCGTTATCTGACAGCGCGTAGCCGACGCCCGCGCGTCCCAGCGCCTGATCGGCTATCGCGCCATCGTCCCGAAACCGCCCCTGGCTTTCGAGCCAAAGCCGCCATTTTTCAAGGCTTGGCTCAATCGAGCCGAGTTTCGCGATGACGGTGACGTTTTCCCAAATTCGGAAATCTTCATCGATCGCCGCCGCCGGGGCGTTCGTCACGAGAATCCCGAGCAGAGACGCGCCGCAAATGGCGAGCCGCTTCGTTCTGAGGGTCTTCGCCACCGGCACGGCCGTCTCCGCGGGAACCAGGTTATGTGCGTATTGAAGCGGCTCGCGCTGGATTCGTCAAACGCCGCAAGCAGCGCGTTTTGGCGCGGCCGGTCAGGCCGCCACGGCCGACGATGGCGCCGCCCGCGCGCGTTCTCGGAACAGACCGTGAAGCGCGTCCCAATCGAGCGCCAGTTCGCCGCCGTCGCTTCTCAGCTGCTCGTCCCAGTTGGCCAGCAAATCGAGGCAGGCGTGGTCGATATACGTCAACTCGTTGAGATGCACATGCACCCGCGCGCCCGGCGGCAGAGTCTCGAAGAGGGCGGCCAGCTGGGGCAGCCGGATAAAGGTCGCAGCGCCCTCAAGATGGACCACTGTCATGCCGTTGATCTGCTCGGTGCGGATGCTGAGATGCGAGAAGGTGTAGAGCAGCCGCGCGACGGCAAGACCGACGCCAACTGCAATGCCGGTCAATACGTCGGTCGCGACCACCGTCGCCAACGTCGCCGCGTAGACGCCGGTTTCGATGCGGTCCTGACCCCACAAAAACCGCGCAAAGCTCAGATTGATGAGATTGAGCCCCGCATAGACGAGAACTGCGGCGAGACTCGCCACAGGGATGATGCGCAGCACGTCCGGCGCGAGCGTGATGAACAGCAGAATCCACACACCGTGCAGTATCGTGGAAAGTCTCGTGCGTCCGCCGGCGGTGACATTGGCCGAGCTGCGCACAATCACGCCTGATACCGGCAGCACGCCGAGAACGCCGCAAAGGAAATTGCCGATGCCCTGCGCGACAAGCTCCTTGTTGTAGCGCGTGCGCGGCGTGCGGCGCTGCATCGCGTCGACTGCTGTCGCCGTCAGCAGCGATTCCGCGCTGGATACGAAAGCGAGCGACAGCGCCGCCGCCCAGATCGCGCCTTCGCCGATCCTGCCAAAGGTGTGAGTTGTCGGCAGATTGATCGCAGCGAGAAGATCGTCCGGCGCCGGGACATATTTGATGTCGAGCGCGAAATATGCGGCGACCGCCGTCGCCAAGCCGACGCCAACAAGCGGAGCTGGAATAAACGACAGCCAGTTCGGCGCAAAGCGTCGCCATAAAAGAATGGCGGCGATCGTGAGCAGTCCCAAGACTGCTGCGCGCTGATGCGCCTCCATGCTGACGCCCTTCCAAATCGCGAGCGGCAGCGACCAGAGATTGACGACGCCGCCGAATTCCTGCCCGGCGCCGGGCGGCGTGTCGTCGACCATGACGTGAAACTGCGACGCGAAGATCAACAGACCGATGCCGGCGAGCATGCCCTGGATCAGCGCGGGGGAAACTGCGCGGAACACCGGCCCGGAACGCAGGGCGCCGGCCGCGATTTGAATTACGCCCGACATCATCACGATGAGTCCGAAGACCTCAAAGCCAAGATCCTTGATGAATACGGCGGCCATGACGGCTGCGCCATTCGCTGCGCCGCTAACCTGAAGCGGACAGCCGGAGAGCAGCCCGACGACAATGCCGCCGATGACGCCGCTGATGAGGCCGACGGCGGCGGCGTTTTCGAAAGGGAAGCCGGCGACGAGCGCGAGACCCATCGACAGGGGAAGGGCGACGAGCAGCACGACGATGGAAGCGAAGACGTCGTCTTTGATCGCCGAGAGGCGAGAAGGCGCTCTATCAAACATTGTGCATCCCTATGATTCGGCTGATTCAGCTAAGAAGCGCGACGTCAAACCTCGACGCTGACGCGCTCTCTCTGTTCGCGCGCAGGCATGTCCGACGGCGTCGGTGCCAGTGCGAATTGGCGCGTCTCGGGGTCGTAAACAAAGACTTCGCCTGTCTCGATCTTGTAGACCCAGCCATGCAGCCTCAGCTTGTCTTGCGCGAGCGCGGAGGCGACGACCGGATGCGTGCGCAAGTTTTCGAGCTGCGCGAGCACATTCTCCTGGATGGCGACGTTGAGCTGTTCGGCGCCGGTGCGGTCGGCGTATTTTTCGTGCATGATGCGCCGTGTCGCTTCGGCGTGCGACAGCCAGTCGTTCAGCGCGGGAAAAGTTGCGGCCGGCGGCGGATCGAGCAGGCCCTTCATCGCCCCGCAGTGCGAATGGCCGCAGACGATGATGTCCTTGACGCCGAGGCCCGCGATCGCGAATTCGATCGTCGCCGCTTCGCCGCCGCGCACGGCGCCATAAGGCGGCACGAGATTGCCAGCGTTGCGCAGGATGAAAAGGTCTCCGGGCGCCGACTGGGTAAGCAGGCACGGGTCGATACGCGAATCGGCGCAGGTTATGAACAGCGTTTCGGGCGCCTGGCCTTTGGCGAGGCGCTCAAACAATTCGCGTTGGCTGCCGAACACTTGCGACTGGAAGTGGTGAAGGCCTTCGATCAACCGCTGCATTCTTGAGCTCCTATAGGTTGCTAAAGTCTCCCAGGCGGCCGCCTCAATTCACGCCGCCAGCTTTTTCATCCGTCCGCTCCGATTCGCCGACGTCGTCGGCCGACGGCTGCCGGCAATCCGCGTTCGCCTCGCGCCTTCGCGATTCGGGCAAAAGCTCGCAGAGCAGGCAGTGTCCGGGCGCGCCGTCCATAAATTGGCGTCCGGTCGCGATTCCGGGTGAAGCCACGGCTCCGGCCAAAGCCAGCGCGGCGAGTGCGAAGTTATGCGCCATTGACCGTTCTCCCGTTCATGACGCGTCGAGCGCTGCGACGTTGACGTCTTCAACATGGCGCAGGGCATTGATATTGAAAATAAGAATATATAAATTAATTACATCGATAAAAGCTATGGAACGATGGAACGTCTCAACTATCAGCACCTGTTCTATTTCTGGAACGTCGCGCGGGAGGGAAGCGTCACCCGCGCGAGTGAAAAACTCGGATTGGCGCAGCCGACGGTCAGTGGCCAGATCGCGGTGTTCGAGGCGTCGATCGGCGCGCAGCTCTTTCGCAAGGAGGGCCGCAAGCTGGTGATGACGGAAACCGGACGCACCGTGTTCAACTACGCCGACGAAATATTCTCGATCGGCCGCGAACTTGGCAGCGCCCTGAAGAGCCATGCGGGGGCGGTCAGTATCAGGTTGAGCGTCGGCGTATCAAACGCCTTGCCGAAACTCGTCGTCTATCGCCTGCTCGAACCCGCTCTTTCCGCGAGCAATTCGTTTCAAGTCGTCTGCCATGAGGACAAGACCGAGCGCCTGCTGGCTGAGCTGCCAGTGCACGGAGTCGATCTCGTTCTCTCCGACTGGCCGGCGACCGGCGGCGCGGACGCGCGCATCTACAATCATCCGATCGGCGAATGCGGCGTGGCGGCCTTTGCAGTCCCTGAATTGCACCAACGCTATCGGAAGAATTTCCCGCGTTGCCTCGATGGCGCGCCACTCTTGCTGCCAACGTCGAACACCGCGTTGCGCCGTTCGCTCGATCAATGGCTCGACGCCAACAGTCTCTTTCCGAAGATCGTCGCGGAAGTCGAGGACAGCGCCTTGCTGAAGACGTTCGGGGCTGCGGGCGCCGGCGTCTTCATGGCACCGACGGCCGTTCACGCACAGGTCGAGGATCAATATGGCGTCAAATATATCGCCACCTTGAACGGCGTCAGCGAGCGCTTCTATGCGATCACCGCGCAGAGAAAAATCAAGCACGCGGGCGTCGTGACGATCCTTGAAAGCGCCCGCGACTGGCTGGTCTAATCACTGAACACGCGCGTCACATGGCCCATCTTGCGGCCGGCGCGCGTCTCCTTCTTTCCGTAGAGATGCAAACAGACGCCGTTCTCGCGCGCGAGTTCCGGCCATGCGTCGACATCGGCGCCGATCAGATTGCGCATCTCCACGTGGCCGTGACGGTGCGTCGAGCCCAGCGGCCAGCCGGCGATCGCGCGCATATGCTGCTCGAACTGCGAAGTCAGCGCGCCGTCGAGCGTCCAATGTCCGGAATTATGCACGCGTGGCGCAATTTCGTTGACGAGCAGCGTTTCGCGCTCCCCTTTCATGACGACGAACATTTCGACGGCGATCACCCCCACATATGCGGCGGCCTCGGCGATGCGCCGGGCGATGTCGATCGCCTCTGCCGCGGTTGCTTCGGCGATCTCGGCAGGCGCCAGCGTCCGCGCCAGAATGTGATGCTCGTGAAGGTTTTCGCAGACGTCATAGGCGCGAAACTCGCCGTTCAGTCCGCGCGCGGCGACGACCGACACTTCTTTCGTGAAGGGCGCCACGCTTTCCAGAATGCATGCCGCGCCGCCGAGCGTGCGAAAAGCGACCGCTAGATCGCCGCCGTCGCGCAATTGAGTTTGGCCCTTGCCGTCGTAGCCGAGACGCCGCGTCTTGAGGATCGAATTGCGGCCGAGCCGCGCGACGGCGCGGGGGAGCGCGCCGGCGTTGTCGACCGCGACGAAGTCAGCCGTCGCGACGCCGAGGCTCCGTATGAACTGTTTCTCGACGAGCCTGTCCTGAGTCAGCGCCAAGGCTCTGGGATTAGGCCGCACCGGGCGATGCGCCTCGAGCACTTGCGCCGTTCGGGCGGGAACATTCTCAAATTCGTAAGTGACGACGTCGACGGATTCGGCGAAACCGGCGAGCGCGGCTTCGTCGTCAAATCCAGCTTGCGTGCCCGCCGCGCAAACGTCGAAGGCGGGGTCATCGGGCACGGGAGAGAAGACATGCGCTTTCAGCCCGAGCCGGGCGCCCGCCAGCGCCAGCATGCGCGCGAGCTGGCCGCCGCCAAGAATGCCGATCGTCGCGCCCGGCGCCAGCATCAGGCGCCGTCGCGCGGCGTCAGCGCCACGGCGTCCGTCTGGCGCGCGCGGTAGTCCGAAAGGCGCGCGGCGAGCGCCTTGTCGGCGCGGGCGAGAATTGCGGCGGCGAGCAGCGCGGCGTTGATCGCGCCAGGCTTGCCGATCGCGAGCGTCCCCACCGGCACGCCGCCCGGCATCTGTACGATCGAGAGCAGTGAATCCATGCCCTTCAGCGCTTCCGATTCGATCGGCACGCCAAGGACCGGCAGCGGCGTCATCGAAGCGGTCATTCCCGGCAGATGCGCGGCGCCGCCGGCGCCGGCGATGATCACCTCGAAGCCGTCCGATTCGGCAGACTTTGCGAAGGCGAACAGCCGATCGGGGGTGCGATGAGCCGAGATGACGCGCGCGTCGCAGGCGATGCCGAGCGCCGCCAGCGTTTCGACCGCATGGCGCATCGTCGCCCAGTCGGATTGGGAGCCCATGATGACGGCGACGGGCGCTTTGGATTTGCCCACTCTTGCTTCCTCTACAAAGGGAAGCCATGCGGCATAGACGATGCCTCCCCGATAGGCAAGCGCGCCAAACGGCGTCGGCGGCGGACCGATTTCGCTTCGCGAACGGGGAGCGCGCAGCTAAAGAACCCTGCAGGATTTGCCTTGATCGGAGCAGACGCGACATGGACGAAGGTCTGAGGCAAGCGGTCGCCGTGCTGGCTGTGGCGATGATCGTCGCAATCGCCGCGCGTCAGATCAGACTGCCCTATACCGTTGGACTGGTTCTTGTCGGCGCCGCCGTCGCTTTGTCGGGCGCAGACTTCGCGCCGCATCTGACTCATGATCTGATTTTCGATCTCGTCTTGCCGCCGCTCCTGTTCGAGGCGGCCCTGACCCTGTCCTGGCGCGAACTGGTTCGCGATTCTCTGCCTTTGCTCGCACTTGCGGGAATCGGAACGGTCGTGTCCGCAACCGTTGTCGCGGCGTCGATGACGACGTTGCTCGACTGGCCTGTCTTCTCGGCGATCCTGTTTGGCGCGCTGATCGCGGCGACGGATCCCGTCGCGATCATTGCGATGTTCAAGGACAACCGGATCAAAGGCCGCATGCGGCTGCTGGTCGAAAGCGAAAGCCTGCTCAACGACGGCGCTGCGGCGGTGCTCTTCGTTATGGCGCTCGCCTTCGTGGAAAGCGGCGGCGCAGACCAGAGCGGCGCGGAGACCGCATTGACTCTCGTGAAAGTCGTGTTCGGCGGCGTCATTGTCGGGGCGTTGTTTGGCGGGGCCGCCATCCTCGCCTCGCTGCGCACCTCAGAACATGTCATCGAAGCGGCGCTGACGACCATCGCCGCGTTCGGCTCATTTCTGGTCGCCGAATATTTCCATGTCTCCGGCGTTCTGGCGACCGTGACGGCAGGTCTCGTCATGGGCAATCTGGGCCTGCTCAGCGAGCAGGAAGGCGGCTACATCAGCCTCAAGGGGCGCGAATTCGTTCTGTCCTTTTGGGATTTTGCGGCGTTCTTGGCCAATTCCATGGTGTTTCTGCTGATTGGCGCGGATGTCGCGTCGACTCCGTTCGGCGCCGTCGGGGCGACAACGCTGGCCGTGGCGATCGCTACGGTGCTTTGTTCGCGCGCGATCGTTGTCTATCCGCTGAGTTCGTTGTTCTTCGTTTCGCGATGGAAGATTTCGTTCCGCGAGCAGCATATTCTCTGGTGGGGAGGCCTGCGTGGCGCGCTTGCGCTCGCCCTGGCGCTATCTCTTCCCGATAGTCTGCCGAAGCGCGAAGAAATCCTCGCCGTCACCTTTGCGGTGGTCGGCTTTTCAATCGTCGTTCAGGGCCTCACCATGCCTCTGTTGCTGCGCGCGCTGGGCTTCCTGCCGAAGCAGGCGTGACGTTTCGCACAACCTGCATGCTAAATCATGTGCAGCGGCGTCATCCAACGATACGGAGCCGTTGCCGAACCGGTCGCTGCAAAACGGTCGAGCGATCTTCGCAGGTCCCATGGCGCCTCGATAAATCCCAGGCCGTATTGCAGCAGCGGAACGTTGAGTGAATCTGAATTACTGACGCTCGTGTTCAAATCGGACTTTAAGCGATAATGTCGGGCGTGAGCTGGTCTTCGAGATAGGCGATGCGATCGCGCAGCAGCAGCTTGCGTTTCTTCAGGCGCTGAATCTGAAGCTGATCGGCGACGCCCAGAGCGCGCAGCGCGTCGATCGCCGACTCCAGGTCGTGATGCTCTAGCCGCAGCCGTTCCACTTCGGCGCGGATGGCGCTCTTGTCGATCTCGCTGGGAGCATCGTTCATCGAAGGCCGGCCCGCTCGGGAATCGATCGCTGTGGAACGCAATTATCGCGCCGCAGGCGAGCGGCGTTCAAGCGAATTGCTCGATCAAGAGTCATAGGCGCTCCGCATCTCCTCTATTGCGGCAATCTTGGCGTAGATCGGCGCCCAGTCGTCGCGCTCGGCGATCGGCGCCCAGAGCGCCTCGACTTCATCGATGAGCAAGGTGCAGGGCGTCGTCCGCTGGAAGTAAGGGTGATCGAGGCGAACATAGGGCGCCGGCTGATGGTCGGCCAAAGCGGCCAGAACTGGCGCGAACGCTTCAGCTTGATAATGGGTTGCCGACGCACTGCGTTTGGCGCGCTCAGCGGACGCCAATCCGCCGCGCCAGTCGAAGAAGGTCTGTTCGAACGGAGCCCGCGAGTTTGTGAGGAAATCGACGAAAGCCTTCGCCAGCGCGGCGTCGGCGGCCTCGCCCGCCGAAGCGAGGCCGAGGCGATGGAGCAAGGCCGCCCGAAACTCCTGCTGGATGCACCCGGGAAAGGTCGAAAGAAGCGTCTCGGCGGCCTTCAGTCCAATGAGATGGATCAGGCACTCGGCCAGGCGGGACAGGTTCCAGCCGAGCGCGCCGGGCTGGCGGCCGAAGGCGTAAAGCCCGGATTCGTCGAAATAGGCGGCGGTGAAGGTCGGGTCGTAGACCGGCGCGAAACGCCATGGTCCGTAGTCGAAGCTCTCGCCGGTGACGTTGATGTTGTCGGAATTCAGCACGCCGTGAACGAAGCCGGCCGCCATGTAACCGGCGCCAAGCCTGGCGACTCGCGCCACGACCGCTTCGAGAAAGGCGAGGGCTCTTTCCGGCGCCGGCAGATCGGCGATGGCGGGAAAATAGTGGCGGCAAACATACTCGACGAGCCGGTCGATCGCCGCAGCGTCGTCGTGGAAGGCGAGGCGCTGGAAGGTGCCGATGCGAATATGCGAATGCGACAGGCGCACCAGCACGCTGGAGCGCGTCGGCGAGGGTTCGTCGCCGCGCATGAGCGCTTCGCCCGTTTCGATCAGGCTGAAGGTTTTGGAGGTGTCGATCCCGAGCGCCTCCAGCATTTCCGTCGCCAAAATCTCGCGAACGCCGCCTTTGAGCGTCAGCCGTCCATCGCCGCGACGCGACCAGGGAGTCTGGCCGCTGCCCTTGGTGCCGAGATCGAGCAGGCGGACGTCCTTGGCGTCGCGCAATTGCGCGAAGAGGAAGCCGCGACCGTCGCCGAGATCAGCGTTGTATACGCGGAATTGATGGCCGTGATAGCGCAGCGCTAACGGATGCGCGAAGCCGCCCGGCAACGGCGCAAAGCGTCCGAAATGCACGATCCACTCCGCGTCGCTGAGGCCGTCCAATCCAACCCGCGCGGCCCAGCGCTGATTGCGGTAGCGTAGTCGATGCTGCGGGAAGATCGCGGGTTCGACACGGTCGAAGAAAGGCTCGCCAAGGCCCTCGTGCAGCGTCTCGGCGCGGTAGAACTCGGTGACGGGCATAGGGACGAGGACTCGCAAATCGCGCGCCGCGGCGCGACTGCTTCAAAAAATAAGGCGGAGAGATCTCTCCGCCTATAGCATGAAGCGAAAGCGAACCGAGCGGGAAGCGCGCGAGCGCTCGCGAAAAAGCGTAACCCGGCTTTTCGCGTGGAGCGCTCTAGGTTTTGAGATCGATCGCGTGATCTGCATTTGGGTGAAACCGCCCAAATGCAGCGTAATCTAGTGGCGCGTTTCGCTGACCGACAGTTTGGCCAGTTCGTCCTTGATCAGCAATTTCTTTCGCTTGAGTTCCAGTATCTTCAATTCGTCCGCGTTGGGATGCAGCTGTTCCTCCTCGATCTCCTTCTTGAGCGCCTCGTGGCGGCGTTGGAGTTCGACGATATGGCCCTGCAAGGACATGCGAATCCTCCTTCATTCTCTCCGCCCGACAAGCGGGAGACTAATAAGTCTGCCACAAAGCGGGCGCGTCGCAAGACTTGAAATCGCGCTTGGTCACAAATCTTTTGCATGGAAAGGACGCGGCCTTAACCGAACGTCAATTTTTTCCATAGCTTGCGCTGAGCGACGGACCGCATCGTCGCAGGGCGCGGGCGCTTGCGCGGCGCCACGTACGCCATTATAGACGGGCGCTCCGGCCCATATTTGGGCCCGAGGGCGCGTAGCTCAGCGGGAGAGCACTACGTTGACATCGTAGGGGTCACAGGTTCAATCCCTGTCGCGCCCACCATTAAATCAAAGACTTACAAGAATATTCAGAAAGCGCTCCTCAGCTCGGAAACAGCTGGCCGCGCGCGCGTTCGGGTCCCGACGACACGAATTGCGCACTGCGGCGTATTAAAAATACGCCGTTCGAGACCGCCCGCGCCATCCATAGGATTTCGACGAAGCCGAAGCTGCGCGCGATCTCCAGCGCATGCAGCATTGAAGCGCTGGGCTTTCCGCCCGATCATGCTTCGCATGGATTTGAAATTCGCTTCGCGCTCCGCCGGGTTCCTTATCGTTCTCGCCGGCGCAGCGCTCGCGCAGACTTTGACGCCGTCGTCCGGCGCGGATGTCGCAACGAACGCCCATCTGAAAGCTTTGTCGACCTCCGGCAAGGCCGAAGGTTACGGCATTTTCCGACAAGGGTTTCATGCGCCGTTCGACGGCGGCGGCCAGCAATATTACCTGTCTCGCTCGGCATGTCCTATTGCTGGCGGAAATGATTTCACGCAGGTTGCGTCCAATGCGGGAGCCGGCTGTTGGCGCGCGGCGCCCGCGCCGGCGCATGGATATGACCTGCGCGCGGCGGGGCTGCGGGCCGGCGACGTAAGCGCTTATCAAGCCGAAAACGCCGCCGCGCTCACCAGGGTTTTTGCGGCTGGCGGCGTCGTTTTTGTTCCTGAAGGGTTGACGTTTAGGCTGCCGTGCAGCGCGCAGTTCACCAGCTCCGTAGACATCTCATTCATCGGAGACGTCAAGCACGCTGGCGAATTTAAGCTTGACGCAGGTTGCACGCTCTCGGCGACATTGTTTGCGTTCCTGAACGCTCACGCGCGTTTTGTCGGCGTCAGGATCGACGAGAACAATCCGACCGTAAGCTCGCTGCGTGCGACCGTCAGCCAGACTGCGACGACAACCGACCCGGCAGGCCTGGTCTTCGAGAAATCGTCGATCATCAATAGTTCGACCTTGACCTTGCAGATTGCGATATTCGTGACCGCCGGCCATACGATTTGCTACCCGAAGATCGTCGATAGCTATTTTCAGTTGACTCCCGCAACGACGCAAAACCAGTGCGTGAACATGTCGACTGACAATTTTGCCGGAGATATCCATTACCCGACCATCACCGGCAATGAATGCGTCGGCTCGACGATGCTTGTCGAGGGTTTGAACCCGGATATTAGCCGCAACACGTTGAGCGGCTACCTGTTTGCCGAAGGCGTCGCGCTTGGCGCGGCGTTCGGGCCGGCGCCGTCCACTCGGAACTGCCGCGTCGAGAGCAACCGTTTCCGCAACACGCAGCCCGGTTCTCTCGATGTGAATAATACGCCGCCCGGCGGCATCGAGAACCACTGCGTCAATAGCTACATCGCGAACAATGTTTGCGAGAATCTCGGCGGACCTTGCGTCACGACATTCGGCGATGAAACGATGCTTGTTTCGAATAAAGCGCGCGACGTCGGCAAGGGCCACTCGAATGCTGGCGAACATGGGAATGCTGGCGCGCACGCGGCTTATACGATCTTGATAGGGGCTGCAGGAACGGCCAGGGATTCTTCGTCGCATGTGACGCTGCTCGGCAATGTCGCCGCGCAGGGCGACGTTCCGGGCGCGCCAGGATGCGGGCTGAGTGTCGCGAGCAACGTCGCGGGGCGAATCGAGGGGCGAGGAAACCAGTTTGACGGCGCCGACGGGCCGGTGTGCGCGCCGGCCACGATTGCCGATATCGACCCCGGACTTTCCCGCTGACGCTGCAGGGGCGTGGCAACGGCGCCGTCATCGACTAGGTCTTTGCTCGTAAACTCAACATATTGCCGGAACTTTCCGCAGGCCGGTTGGTTTAGAGGTCGGGAGGTCGGTATGCTCCCGATCCATCGAATCGACGACCATCAAGCTTCGCGGGTGATCCAGCGGGAGGTTGGAATAGCGCTGCGACTGTCGTTTGAGGCCGTTACCCGCGAGCCGCTGCCTGAGCGGATGGCTCTGCTGCTGTTGCGGCTGGCTTTGGCTGAGTCGCTGAGACTTGCCGCCGGGGAAGATGGGCCAAAAGAAGAGACCGGCCGAAACGAGGATTAGCGGGGCGCGGCCGTGTGCGTTTCGCGACCCGTCGGTTTCGATTTGCCTCGCTTAACTCTGGCGTTCATAGCTGCTTCCGCCGCCCCGAAACGGGGCAAAGCGGAGGGAGACGATGGACCTGCCCAACATTGACCCGCTGATCGGGATCGGCGTCGCGGCTTCGACCGCCATCACCGACGCGGTCTATGTGTTCTTCAACGCGGCCGTGTCCGAGCGCCGGCGGGTCGCCGCAGCGAGTTGGAGCAGCATCTGGTATCTGCTCTCGGCCTTTGCGGTGATCAGTTACACGTCGAACTGGGCTTATGTGGCGTTCGCGGCGGTGGGCGCCTGGATCGGCGGCTTCCTGTCGATTACGGTGCTGAACCGCCTCGCGCCCGTGCGCAAATCATAAAAAACGGCGCTAAAAAAAACGCCGCTCGCGCGGCGCAAAGACGAAAAAAATGTCGCGGGCTCAGTCGCGAACGATGGTCTGACTTGTATCCTGCATCAACAGCAAGGGAAGGCGCTTGCCGGCCGCGCTGGCGACGCTCATTTCGTGCTTGTCGCGCGCGACGCCTCGGGCCTTTGTTTCGTGATTGACATTGGTGGCGAGGCCCAGGGCGAGAAAGCCGACCCAAAACGCCAACGGCATCAAGCGCGAGTTCGAAAACGGCATTCCGGTCTCCCTGGATGTAGTATTTTGGCGCCTCTGAACGCGCCATCGCAGCTTTCCGCAATCCGCGTTCGAGCAAAAGCGCCAGGAACGAGGAACCTGATGGCGCCAGCTTAAAAAAGGCCTTTCTTGCTCTGGCTGACGCCGTCGCCCGCAAAGCCTGCCAAAGTTGGCGCCAACGCTTACCTTCCCTGTGGACCTATGCGCGTGGAATAAGAGCGCATTAGCTTGCGCCCAGGAGTGTGCAGCGATGACCTTTACGACCACCGATCGACCGGCGCGCGTCGTTAAGAGCGGGCATGTGCAACTGTCGATAATTCTGGCCGAGTCGGAAAAGACCACTCTGCAGAATCAGATTTTCGATCAGATACGCTCGATGATCCTCAACGGTCAGCTTAAGTGCGACGATCCGATGCCGACCACGCGCGAACTCAGCAGCCAGCTCGGCGTTTCGCGCAACACCGCGGTTCTCGCCTATGAGCGGCTGATCGCCGAGGGCTATATCCGCACCAGGCCCTATGTCGGCACCTTCGTCTCGCCCGACCTGCCGGATACGGCGTTTCTGTCGGCCGGCCATCGCGGGCCGCCGGCGAAAGAGCAGGAGGCTGCGGACCAAGCGCCGCCGCCCTGCGGCACCTTGCGCACCCATCGCCTCGCCGATCCCGAGCGCCGCCGTCTCGCCGCCGATTTCTGGGTCGGCCGGCCTGACGCGCGATCCTTTCCGCTCAAGGCCTGGTCGCACCACATCAAGAATCGGCTGAAATCGGTTGGCGCCAATCTCACCAGCTATAACGATCCCGCCGGACTGATGGAGCTGCGGCGCGCGATCGCCAAACATCTCGCGCCGGCGCGCGGCGTCGTCGCCGATCCGGAGCAGATCGTCATCGTCGGCGGTTGCCAGGACGGCTTCAACCTGGTCGGGCGCCTGCTTGTCAGGCCGGGCTGCGCCGCCGTCGTCGAATCGCCCTGCTATCAGGGCGCGGCTTTCGTGCTCGAAAGCCTCGGGGCGACGCTTCATCCCGTGCCTGTCGACCAGGACGGGCTCGATGTCGCTCGACTGCCGAAAACTACGGGCGCCGTCGCCTATGTCACGCCATCGCATCAATATCCGATCGGCGTAACGATGAGCCTGCAGCGCCGGCTGGAGCTGCTCGCCTGGGCGACGCAATATGACGCCTACATAATGGAAGACGATTACGACAGCGACTTCCGCTTCGTCGGTTCGCCGCTGACCGCGCTGAAGGGCCTCGATCGCAATGAGCGCGTCATCTACCTCGGCACTTTCTCGAAATGCATGGGGCCGGGACTGCGTCTTGGCTATGTCGTGCTGCCCCGCCGGCTCGCCGAAGCCGGCCGGCGGATGAAAATGCTGATGAACAACGGCCAGAGCTGGCTTGAACAGGCGGCGATGGCGGATTTCATGTCGAGCGGCGAATTCGGACGCCATTTGCGACGCATCCGCCAGCTCTATCGCGAGCGTCGCGACGCGCTGCTCGGGGCGCTCAAGACTCATTTCGGCGCCTGCGAGATTTACGGCGATCAGGCCGGCATGCATCTCGTCTGGAAATTGCCGGACGGTTTTCCGGACGCGGCCGAGGTAGAGAAAAGAGGCCTTGCCGCCGGCGTCGGCGTCTGTTCGCTGGCGACGGGTTCGGCGCTGCGCTTCGACGAGAATGACGGCGGTGACCGGCTGCTGATGCTCGGCTTCGTCGCGCTTACCGAAAGGGAGATCGAGACCGGGATCGCGCGGCTGGCGCAGGCGCTGAAGGAAACCGCGCCCACGGGACCTGTTTTCGCCTGAAGCGCGGAATGCAGCGCGCGCGATTGTCGCTCATTGGGAGAGGGCAAGCGCGGGCTCCCTCCGGTTTTCTCTGTCAGGGGTTGCCGCGTTGCGTGTGTTTGCGTAACGCCGGGGGGTGATTTTGCGCGGCCGACATATTGGACGGGCAAGCCCTCACCCGGTCGCCTCCGGCGATCACCCTCTCCCGAAGGAAGAGGGTCAGCGCGCGAGCCCGAAAAGTTCATGAGCGAGTTCAATGGCCTTTCGCGTCTGCGCGCCATTCCTTCCGGCGTCTGGGCGCTCGGGATCGTGTCGCTGCTCATGGATTTCTCCTCCGAGATGATCCATGCGCTGCTGCCGATCTATCTCGTTGGCGCAATGGGCGCCTCGATGGCCGAAGTCGGCGTCATCGACGGCGTCGCCGAGGCGACCGCCTCGATCGTCAAGATTTTCTCCGGCGCGCTGTCGGACTGGTTCGGGCGGCGCAAGCAGCTGGCGATCATCGGCTACGGCCTTGCGGCGCTGACCAAGCCGATGTTTCCGCTTGCGCCGAATGTCGCCTGGGTCATGGCAGCGCGCGTCATCGATCGCGTCGGCAAAGGCATACGCGGGGCGCCGCGCGACGCGCTTGTCGCCGACGTGACGCCGCCGCCTTTGCGGGGCGCGGCCTTCGGGCTTCGCCAGTCGCTCGATACGGTCGGCGCCTTCCTCGGGCCGGCCGTCGCGGTCGCCGTTATGTGGCTCTCCGCCAACAGCATCCCTTTGGTGTTCTGGATCGCGACGATTCCAGCGGCGTTCGCCGTCGCGGTGCTGGCGCTCGGCGTGCGCGAGCCGCAATCGTCCCGGCCGCCGCGGCCGGCGCGATTTCCGCTGCACCGGGATGAAATCCGGCGGCTTGGCGGTCCGTTCTGGATAGTTGTCGCGATCGGCGTCGTCTTCAGTCTCGCGCGCTTTTCCGAGGCGTTCCTCATCCTGAAGGCGCGCGACGTCGGACTGCCCGAAGCGCTTGCGCCGCTGGTGCTCGTCGCGATGAATGTCGTTTATGCGGGCGCCTCTTATCCCGTCGGCGCCTTTTCAGATCGCGGCGACCGCAAGACGCCGCTGATGGCCGGTCTTGTCGCGCTGATCGCCGCCGACGCCGCGCTCGCCAGCGCTGAGCATTTGCCGCTTGTGTGGCTCGGCGTAACGCTCTGGGGCCTGCACATGGGCCTCACCCAGGGCCTGCTCGCCGCGCTTGTCGCCGACGTCGCGCCGGCGGCGCTGCGCGCCTCGGCCTTTGGGGTGTTCAACCTGGCGAGCGGCTTCGCGCTGCTTGTCGCGAGCGCAGGCGCCGGCGCGCTTTGGGACGCCTTCGGCCCGGCGGCCGCCTTCTGGGCGGGCGCTCTTTGCGCGGCGCTGGCGCTTGTCGCGCTTGGGGCGGACGGTCATCGAACCGGTCGGCGGGGGACGGCTCAAGCCGGTTAACGAGCAGCGCTGTGGAACAAGCGCGTTAACCGACGGCTAAGCATGTCGCTTAAACATTGAAAAACAAGCATAAATCTTCCAAAATTACGCCATTGTTGGCCATTCATTTCAAAACCGGCGGGGGCGCTGGCGTTCGAAGAACGCACCATCGAGGTTCTCATGAAAAAACCAGCTTTCGGCCTCGCCGTCGCGGCGTCCCTGGCCGTCATGTCCGCATCGGCGGCCGACCTGCCGTCGCGCAAGGAGCCGCCGCCCGTCTATATTCCGCCGCCGCCGGTTTTCACCTGGACAGGCATTTACGTCGGCCTCAATCTCGGCGGCGGATGGCTTGATCGATACGACTATGGAAACTGGTTCTATCCGGCGCTAACCGCGCCCAATGCCGGCGGCGTGATCGGCGGCGCCCAGATCGGCTACAACTATCAGTTCACGCCGCTCTTTGTCGCTGGCGTTGAAACTGATTTCCAGGGTTCGAGCGTCGGCGGCGGCAATCAGTTGTTTGGCGCGACGCGCAGCGTCGGCTGGTTTGGCACGGTGCGCGGCCGCGCGGGCGTGTCGCTGCTCAATTCGCGGTTGCTCCTATACGGGACAGGCGGCTTCGCCTATGGCGACCTGCGTCTCAACTACGGATGGCTTGGCTCTCAAGCGCGCACTGGAACCGGCTGGACGGTGGGCGGAGGGCTCGAATACGCCTTCCTGCCGAACTGGTCGGCCAAGGTCGAATATCTTTACGCAAACTTCGGCGCGAATTACGACCCGATCTACATTGCGCCGGTCATCGTCGAAATCCAGCAGCGCGCGCATCTCAACACTGTTCGCGCTGGCGTAAACTACCGCTTCAACTGGCTTCTAGCGCCTCCCGGTCCTTCGATGGCGGGCTACTAAGCTCGAGTGCTATAGTACGCCAGCGGCAAAAAGCCCCGGCGACGTGGCTTTTGCATGCGCGCGGCGTTGCTGACGGCTCGTAGTTGCGGCGCCGCAACAATTGAATTATCTGCTTGGAAGCGTTCCGAGAAGCAGATCGGCCGCATGCGAGAGGGTTCCATATGGCCGACGCCGACACAGACAGGCGCGCCGCGCGGCGGCCGCTGTCGCCGCATCTGACGATCTTCAAGCCCATCCTGACAATGATGATGTCGATCGCCCATCGCATCACTGGCGCAGGGCTTTACGCCGGCATGGCGCTGCTGACGCTGTTTCTGCTCGGCGCCGCGATCGGCGGAGGCGCATTCTCCGCCGTGTCCTGGATCGCCTCGGGCTTCGTCGGCAATCTCATCATATTGATGATCGTTTGGGCGATCTTCCATCATCTGCTCGGCGGCGTACGACATGCGCTCTGGGATCGTGGCTTGTATATGGACCCGCAGGGGCGCGAACTGCTGGCGCAAGGGACGCTCGTCGGCGGAATCCTGCTGACGCTGCTCCTCTACATCTTCAAGACGCTGGCGAGTTAGGCGGAGCGAACTCATGTCGGTTTCGACAAGATTCAAGAGCGGTCGAACCGGGACGGGCGACGCCTATGTTTCCGACCAC
Organism: Methylocystis sp.; assembly: GCF_021731785.1. GTDB lineage: Bacteria > Pseudomonadota > Alphaproteobacteria > Rhizobiales > Beijerinckiaceae > Methylocystis. The sequence continues at coordinate 32,736 of NZ_JAKFWS010000096.1, read as the reverse complement.
GGCGGTTCGCCTCACGCGCAATTCATGCGCCTGACTTCTTATGCGCTTATCCCGCTCGGCGCCCTAAGCGCCTGGTGGATTCTTGGAATTGCCGGCAAGCCGCTGGACGGCGTGCGCGCCGAAATCGGCAGGCCGATTCCTGCGCTCGTGCTTCTTGCGTTCGGCGTCGTCGGCATGATCCATGCGCGTAAGGGCATGGACGATATCATCGAAGACTATGTGCATGACGAAGCTTTGAAGGCGCAGGCGCTCGTCGCCAACCTATGGGCGTCGCGCGCGATCGCGGCGCTCTGGGTCGTCGCCATCCTCCTCATCGCCGCGCCGAAGTAGTCCGACGGATGCCGGCGACAGCGCTTGTTCGGCATCAATGAACTCGCCTAGTAACGACGCAGCGAAACTGCGTTCGATCGAATGACATCTTGAGAAGGCGTGACGATGGTTGCACAGGGTCCTGCATCAAATGTGTTGGTTGGCGGCCGGGCGTATCCGATCGTCGATCACACCTTTGACGTCGTCGTCGTCGGCGCCGGCGGTTCGGGGCTTCGCGCCGTCGTCGGCTGCGCCGAGGCGGGACTGAACGTCGCCTGCGTCACCAAGGTCTTTCCCACGCGTTCGCACACGGTGGCGGCGCAGGGCGGCATCGCCGCCGCGCTCGGCAATATGGGGCCGGACGATTGGAAATGGCACATGTACGACACCGTCAAGGGCTCCGACTGGCTCGGCGACCAGGACGCCATCGAATATATGTGCCGCAACGCGCCGCCCGCGGTTTATGAACTGGAGCATTGGGGCGTTCCCTTCTCGCGCACCAGGGAAGGCACGATCTATCAGCGTCCGTTCGGGGGCATGACGACCGATTTTGGCAAAGGTCCGCCGGCGCAGCGCACCTGCGCCGCCGCCGATCGCACCGGCCACGCGATGCTCCATACGATGTATGGACAGGCGTTGAAGCTCGACACGAAATTCTTCGTCGAATTTTTCGCGATCGATCTCATCATGGATCAGGACGGCGCCTGCCGCGGCGTCGTGTGCCTGAAGGTCGATGACGGAACGATTCACCGTTTTCGCGCCGCGCTCACCGTGCTCGCGACCGGCGGCTATGGCCGCGCCTATCTCTCGGCGACGTCAGCGCACACTTGCACCGGCGACGGCAACGCCATGGCGCTGCGCGCCGGCCTGCCGCTGCAGGACATGGAGTTCGTGCAGTTTCACCCGACCGGCATCTATGGCGCGGGCTGCCTGATCACCGAAGGCGCGCGCGGCGAGGGCGGCTATCTGACGAACAGCGAAGGCGAGCGCTTCATGGAGCGCTACGCGCCCTCAGTGAAGGATCTCGCGCCGCGCGACATGGTTTCGCGCGCCATCACCGTCGAGGTTCGCGAGGGACGCGGCGTCGGCAAGAATCAGGATCACGCGTATCTCCATCTCGAACATCTCGATCCGCAGATTCTGCATGAGCGGCTGCCGGGCATTTCCGAGAGCGCCAAGATCTTCGCCGGCGTCGACGTGACCCGCCAGCCGATCCCGATCATTCCGACCGTGCATTACAACATGGGCGGCGTGCCGACGAATTATCACGGCGAGGCGTTGCGCAAGCGCGACGGCAATCCCGACGAGGTGGTTCCGGGCCTGATGGCGCTCGGCGAAGGGGCCTGCGTTTCCGTACACGGCGCCAATCGCCTCGGCTCCAATTCGCTCATTGATCTCGTCGTCTTCGGCCGCGCCGCGGCGCAGCGCGCCGCCGAACTCATTAAACCGAACGATACACAGCCGGAACTGCCGGCGGACTCGGCCGATCTCGCGCTGTCGCGGCTCGATTTTTTCCGCAACGCCAACGGTTCGGTTTCCACCGCCACGTTGCGCGACAGGATGCAGCGCACTATGCAGTCGCATTGCGCCGTCTATCGCACCGGCGAGGTCCTCGCCGAGGGCGTCGAACTGATCAACGCCGTCTGGCGCGACGGGGCCGACGTCAAGATTGCCGATCGCTCGCTGATCTGGAACTCCGATCTGGTCGAGACGCTGGAATACGACAATCTAATTGTGCAGGCGGTCACGACGATGGAAAGCGCCGCAAATCGCACCGAGTCGCGCGGCGCCCATGCCCGCGAAGATTTCCCTAATCGCGACGACAAGAACTGGATGAAACATACGCTCTCGACCATCGATCGCGAGAGAAAGACCACCTCAATCGATTACCGCCCGGTGCACAGCTACACGATGACGAATGAAGTGGCTTATATTGAGCCGAAGGCGCGGGTGTATTGACATGGTCGAATTCGCGCTACCCAAGAACTCCGTCATCTCCGAAGGCAAGATCTGGCCGAGGCCCGAAGGCGCCGAGCGCGTCCGCGAGTTGCGCATCTATCGGTGGAATCCTGAGGACGGCGCCAATCCGCGCATCGACACTTTTTTCATCGACGCAAACGACTGCGGGCCGATGGTTCTCGACGCGCTGATCTGGATCAAGAACAAGATCGATCCGACGCTGGCCTTCCGCCGCTCCTGCCGCGAAGGCATCTGCGGCTCATGTTCGATGAATATCGGCGGGCTAAACACGCTCGCCTGCACCAAGGGCATGGATGAGATCGACGGCGCGATCAAAATCTATCCGCTGCCGCATATGGCGGTGGTCAAGGACTTAGTGCCCGATCTGACGATCTTCTATGAACAATACGCGGCGATCCAGCCCTGGCTGCGGTCCGGACCTGACCCCGAGAAGGAACGGCTGCAGTCGCCGGAGCAGCGCGCCAAGCTTGATGGTCTCTATGAATGCATCCTTTGCGCCTGCTGCTCGACGGCCTGTCCGAGCTATTGGTGGAACGCCGACAAGTTTCTCGGTCCCGCGGCGCTGCTGCAGGCGTTCCGTTGGGTGCAGGACTCGCGCGATGAAGCGACGAAGGATCGCGTCTCCTATGTCGATGACGTCTTCCGCCTTTACCGCTGCCATACGATCATGAACTGCACCCAGGTCTGCCCGAAGAGCCTGTCTCCGGCGAAAGCGATCGCGGAGCTGAAAAACATGGCGATCGCTCAGGACGAGGCGCAGGCCCGCTGAGCGCAGGTCCGCTGAGCGCCCGCCTTGATCCCGCCGCGCCGCCGGTTTAGGACGGACTCCGACATCCACGGAGATTTGCGCCATGTCGACTAGCGCTCGTCTTTCTTTCGGCCCGCTGTTTCTCGCCGCATGCCTCATGGCGGCGGGCGGCGGGGCCGCTTCCGCCCAGCAGCTTCAGTTCGATCCGAGCGCGCTCGATGCGTCTGGGGCCGTCTCGGCGCAGCCGAAGGCAAAAAAGGCCAAGGCGCAGCAATCCCAGCGCACCGGCGCTCAACAGCAGCAGCAACAGGGCGGCGGCGACCGCCAGTTTGGCGAGCTGGAGGGCTGGTCGCCGGGTAAGGCGCCGCCGGGAAAAGAAGGAAAAGAGAAGGAAGCTGCGCAGCCGAGTTCGCCCAGCGGCAAAATGCCTATCGGCATGTCGCCTTCCGGGAACATGTCGGTCGGCATGCCTTTCTAAAACTGGAGACGCCGGATCTCCGGCGGGAGTTTGATAATGGCGTATAAGGTCGCGGTCGTCGGCGCCACGGGAAACGTGGGCCGCGAGATGCTGGATATTCTCGCCGAGCGCCGCTTTCCGATTTCGGAGATCGTTGCGCTGGCGTCGTCGCGCTCGATCGGCACGGAAGTCTCCTTCGGCGACCGGACGCTGAAGTGCAAGGTGCTTGATTCGTACGATTTCTCCGACGTCGACATCTGTCTGATGTCGGCCGGGGGCGCCGTCGCGAAGGAATGGGCGCCAAAAATCGGCGCGCAGGGCTGCGTCGTCATCGACAATTCTTCGGCTTGGCGCATGGACCCTGACGTCCCGCTGGTGGTGCCGGAGGTGAACGCCGCCGCCGCTGCGGGATTCGCCAAGAAGAACATCATTGCCAATCCGAACTGCTCGACGGCGCAACTGGTCGTCGCATTGAAGCCGCTGCACGACGCAGCGACGATCAGGCGCGTCGTCGTCTCGACCTATCAATCGGTCTCCGGCGCCGGCAAAGAGGGGATGGACGAACTCTTCGCGCAGACGCGCTCGGTATTCGTTTCCGACCCCGTCGCAGCAAAGAAGTTTCCCAAGCGCATCGCCTTCAACCTCATTCCGCAGATTGACGTCTTCATGGAGGACGGCTTTACCAAGGAAGAGTGGAAGATGGTCGCGGAGACGAAGAAGATTCTCGACCCCAAGATCAAGCTGGTCGCGACCTGCGTGCGTGTGCCGGTCTTCATCGGCCATTCGGAAGCGGTGAACATCGAATTCGAGAAGCCGATTTCGGCGGACGAAGCGCGCGACATTTTGCGCGAGGCACCTGGCGTTCTGGTGATCGATAAGCACGAGCCGGGCGGCTATATCACGCCGCATGAAGCGGCCGGCGAGGATGCGACCTATGTCTCGCGCATTCGTACTGACCCGACGGTCGATAACGGGCTCGTGCTGTGGTGCGTCAGCGATAATCTGCGCAAGGGCGCCGCGCTCAACGCCGTGCAGATCGCGGAGGTGCTGATGAACCGCAAGCTGCTGGCCCCGAAGAAAAAGGCGGCTTAACGCCCAAAGCCGATCGCCGCCGCGAGATAGGCCGCACAGCAGCGCAACTCCCCGCCATAGGCGGTAAAGGCCGGCGCGGCCTCTACTTTCGGATGTGTGAATCGGCGTAATGGCACCAGCCCAATCCCGACCGCGCCGCGCCAAGCGCCAGCGCGAAATAAGGGATCCGCGGTCAAAATCGCGTCCGGTGACGGCAACCGCTTATTTGTTGATCTTGAACAGCGCGGCGTCCGGAATTTTCGCCTGGTCGATGTTGAAGAGTGAGATCAGCGTCTCGTAGCCCTGCGGGTCCTTTACCTGCCACTGCTTCAGTTTGAAGCTCTTGGGGTCGAAGATCAGACGCACATGCGAGGTGCCGCCGAAAGTCGCCTTGTCCTCGATGAAGATCGTGACGCCTAAGTCTTCAATCTTCACATCTTCGACGGTCACGTCCTTTTCGAGGTCGATCTTATCCTTCATCAGGAATTTGAGCGGCGTCTGGGTGATGAAATAGAGGTCCTGAGTGTTAAGCTTGCGGTCGCGCACCGCGACCTGCGCGCCGTCGGCGACGACCTCCATCGTCGCAGGCTGGGCATATTCGAAACGGACCCGGCCGGCGCGCTGCACATGCAATCTGCCTTCGGAGCGCTTGCCGTCGCCGCCGATCTGCACGAAATCGGCCGTCATCACCGGGGACGCATTGAAAAAGGCGTTGGCGCGCTTGAGCGCATCGGCGCGGCTCAGCGGCGGCTCGGGCGCGGGCGGCGGCGGCGTGGCGGTTGTTGCGCCGCCAGCAGCGGAGGCGGCCGCTTGCGCGGCCGGCTTTGCGCCTTTCTGGGCGGCTGGCGAGTCGGCAGGCCTGGTCTCGCCGGGCTTGGTCTCAGCAGGCTTAGCCGCCGCCGGCTTAGCGTCGATGGCTTTTCCATCAGAAGGCTTGACCTCGGCCGATTTAGACTTTGGCTCCGCGACCTTGGCCTCGCCTGGCTTCGCCTCGGCGGCCCCGCTGTCGACGGCCGCGGGCGCGCTACCCTGCAACGGCCGCGTGGAGCGCGCGACATTTGCAGCGGCGGCCGGGACGGCGAAGGAAAGCGCGGCGATCAGTGCGGCGACGGAGGTGTATTTCACGGCGGGTTCCGATTCTGGGAGCTGGTCGCCGTCTTCCTAGCATAAGTTGGCGGAAATGGGGGCGAAGCCTTACTCCGCGGCCGCGATGTCGAAAGCGCCGCGGTCGATGCCTCCGCCAACCAATATCTCGCGCTTGCCGGCGTGGTTGGGGGCGGAAACGACGCCTTCCTGCTCCATGCGCTCGACGAGCGAAGCCGCCTTGTTGTAGCCGACCGAGAGGCGCCGCTGGATGTAGCTCGTCGAGCATTTCTTGTCGCGCAGCACGATATTGACGGCGCGGTCGTAGAGGTCGCCGCCTTCCTCCGCGTCCATCGAGCCGGGCAGGGGAGCTTCGCCGTCTTCGCCAACATCGTCCTCGGCGGTGATGGCGTCGAGATATTGCGGCGCGCCCTGAGTCTTCACATGAGCGACGATTTCCTCGACCTCGCGATCGGAGACGAAAGGCCCGTGCACGCGCGAAATACGGCCGCCGCCGGCCATGTAAAGCATGTCGCCCTGGCCGAGCAGCTGCTCGGCGCCTTGCTCGCCCAGAATCGTGCGGCTGTCGATTTTCGACGTCACCTGGAAGGAGATGCGCGTCGGGAAATTCGCCTTGATCGTGCCGGTGATGACGTCGACCGAGGGGCGCTGCGTGGCCATGATGAGATGAATGCCGGCGGCGCGCGCCATCTGCGCCAGTCTCTGGATCGCGCCCTCGATGTCCTTGCCGGCGACGAGCATGAGATCGGCCATCTCATCGACGATGACGACGATATAGGGCAGCGTCGACAGCAACATCTCTTCATGTTCGAAGATCGCTTCGCCGGTCTCGCGGTCGAAACCGGTCTGCACGGTGCGGGTGATGGTCTCGCCCTTGGCCTGCGCGTCGGCGACGCGGGCGTTGTAGCCGTCGATGTTGCGCACGCCGAGCTTCGACATTTTCTTGTAGCGGTCCTCCATCTCGCGCACCGCCCATTTGAGCGCCACGACCGCCTTTTTGGGGTCGGTGACGACCGGCGTCAGGAGATGGGGGATATTGTCGTAGACGGAGAGCTCCAGCATCTTCGGATCGACCATGATCAGCCGGCACTCTTCGGGCTTTAGGCGATAGAGCAGCGACAGGATCATAGTGTTGATCGCGACTGACTTCCCGGAGCCGGTCGTGCCAGCGACGAGGAGATGCGGCATTCGCGCGAGATCGACGATCACCGGCTCGCCGCCGATGGTCTTGCCGAGCGCGATGGCGAGCTTGTGATTGGAGCGGGCGAAATCCTCGCAGGCGATCAGCTCGCGCAGATAGACCATCTCGCGGCGCTGGTTCGGCAGTTCGATGCCGATGGCGTTGCGGCCGGAGACGACCGCGACGCGGGCCGAGACCGCCGACATGGAGCGCGCGATGTCATCGGCGAGGCCAATGACGCGCGAACTTTTGATGCCGGGCGCCGGCTCCAGCTCATAAAGCGTGACCACCGGGCCGGGGCGCACGTTGATGATGTCGCCCTTGACGGAAAAATCCTCGAGCACGCCCTCGAGCAGACGCGCATTCTGTTCCAGCGCGTCCTGCGAGAGCTTCACGCCGCTCGCCTGCTTCTTGGGCTCGGCGAGCAGGTTGAGGGGCGGCGTTTCATAGCGCGCGTTGACACTGGGCGGCGCGGCGCGATTTGGGGCCCGCGTCCGGCGGGGCGCCGGCGGCGCAACCGCATCGGTTTCGTCGAGATTGCGGGCGCGCGGCGGCGCGTGCATCGGATAGATATCCTGCTCCTCGAACGTCGGCTCGACGCGCGGGTAACGCGGCGGCGGCGGCCTGTCGGTCGTCCGCGGGCCGCGCCGCCAGAGCCTGCCGGCCGCCCGCGCCGCCGACGCTTTCAGCGCCAGCCCAAAGTGGATGAGCGCGCCGAGCGAAATCAGCGCCATGCTAGGCTCGCCGCCGGCGTCGTCGTCATCGTCGGCGCCGGGACGAATGGTGACGTCATCTTCGGAAGACCGGCTGCGCATGTCGGCTTCGGATTCGAAGCCGAGACCCGCGGCGCCGGTCACGGTGAGGATCGCGACAAGAGCGGCGACGGCGCCGAACGCCGCCATCAGGACTCCCGAGCCGGCGAAGATTGTGCGCGGAACGGCAAGGATGGCGTCGCCGGCGACGCCGCCGAGGCCGGTGGGGAGCGGCCAGCGATCGGTCGCTGGCAGCAGCGACGCGGTCGCGGCGGTCGCGAAGAGGCCGACGAGCCATAGACCGACGCGGAGCAGGGCGCGGCCGATCCGTCGACGTCGCATCAGTCGCAGGCCCTGGGTCGCAATTGGCAGGATGGCGGCGATGGCGCCAAAGCCGATAAGCTGCATCAGCAGATCGGAGACGATCGCGCCCGGCGGCCCGAGAAGATTGCGGACATGGCCCGAGGTCGCGTGGTTGAACGACGGATCGCGGGCCGACCAGCTGACCAGCGACACCGTCAGAGCGGCGGCGGTCGCCACCAGAAAGACGCCCAGCAGCTCAGCCAGCCGCCGCGCCGTGAATTCGCGAAGCTGCTCGGTGAAGTGACCACTTGCATGGCTACGCATGTGAGGAGAAGCCCCGCTTAATCGCGACGCACCTGGCGCGCGGATGCGGGCAGCCTAAAAAATCTCGGTTAAGGCGCGCTTAACCCTCGCTCCCCTTTATCTTCGCCGCCGCTCGCGACCGTCTGATTGAGCTCGGCCCCATAGATGAAAATCGCCGCCAGCAGCTGGAGAAAGACGATCGCGATCATGATGGAGGCGAGGCCCGCATAGGTCGAAATATAGCTGCCGGCGAATCTCGCGAGATAATTGCCGAAGCCGGCGCCGAGAGCGATAGAGGCGATGAGCGTCAGCGCCAGGCCGGGGGCGATGAAGGCGACCCTGCGCCGCGCGGCCGGCAAAAATATGTGGGCGGCAAAAAGCGCCATCGTAAGGACAGCGGTGGTGACGCCATAGCGCACCGGCCCATAGAGATGTTGCAGTTCATGGACGACGAGAGGAACGTAACGCTCCGCGATCGCCCGCGCGAGCGGGGCAAGCACCAGGAGAATAGCGACGGCGAGAAGCGATGCGGCGCCAATAAAAACGAATAGGATCGATTCGAGCCTCAGCAGCCACCAGGCGCGCTGCTCGCGCGTATCATAGGCCCTGTTCAATGCGACGCGCAGCGCTTCGACTCCGGTTGCGGAAAAATAGATCGCGAACACGGCGCCGAAGGTGAGGAGTCCGCCATGCGGCTGCGTCAGAACATTGCGAATTTCCGCCGAAATCGGCGCCGCCACGCTTTCCGGCCAAGCCTCGAAAAGAAGCTTCGTCGCGGCGTCGGCTTCCGCATCCAGGCCGAAAAAGCCGGCAAGCGCGGTCAGAAAGATGAGAAAGGGAAAGAGCGACGTCAGAATCGACAGCGCGACATAGCTGGCGATCGGCCAACCATCGTCCTGGTTGAACTTGAGATAGGCGTCGTAAAGGATTCGCAGAAATTTTGGCATGCTAATCCCATGATAGAGGGTTGCTTTGGAATGGCGATGGCGCGAGGGAAAGAATTCGGCCGATGAAGATCTTCCCTTTACGATGCTCGATCGCCGTCGCCGTGGCCTTTGTGGTTCTAGCCCATTGGTCGAGCTTGGCGATGGCTAAAGATTGCAGCGGTCTCGATACGCAAACTGCGATGAATTTGTGTGCGGGCGACAATTTCAAGCAGTCCGACGCGGAACTGAACGCAGTCTACCAAAAGTTGCTCAGCAAGATCAGCCCGGGGGGCCAGTCGAAGCTGCGGGAGGCGCAGAAGTCCTGGATCAGATACCGGGATCAGCAGTGCGAATTTGACACGATGGGAACGATCGGCGGTAGCATTCACAGTATGATGCTGTGGCAGTGTCTCACGGACTTGACCGCGCAGCAGACGAAAATGCTGCAGCATCAACTGAATTGTCAGGAAGGCGACGTCTCCTGCGGCGGCCAATAGGCTTGCCGATCGGGCGCCGTACTTCGCAATGACCGATTTTCATCGCCGTCGAATATGTTTGCGTCCGCTAACATGACTGGGCCTTAATAGGCATCCCGCGAGCACCCGCCGACCGCGCTCGGCCAGACATTCGTGGAGCGTCGGGTCGCTCACAGCTCGCGCTGTCTCTAAGCGCACGCATCAACCTCAAGCTCACCGCGGCGTCTGCGGCGGCATAGTGGCGGATTTGTTCAAAGGCGAGATCGAGGGCCGTCGCCGGACCGTGAGGACGTCCCAGGCGCGGCGTTTTTCCGAATATTTCCTTTATGCGAGACTGATTAGCCATTAGCAGCGGCGAATTCCGGTCAGATCCCGCTGTCCGGCTAGAGTGAGGGTCTTGGACGTTCGTAACGATCAATATTCGACATCGTCTAAATTGGGGGACGTTGATGGCGAGTAGCGCGGCAACGACCGAAAGCCATGGCGCGCGGCTCGGGGCGCTCGCTCTATGCGCGCTGGGCGTCGTCTATGGCGATATCGGCACGAGCCCGCTTTATACGATCAAAACCGCAGTCGAATGGGCAGGCGGCGCGGTCTCGCCGGAAGAAGCGCTCGGCATGTTCTCGCTGATCGTCTGGACGCTAATCGTCATCACATCGATCAAATATGTTGCCGTCATCATGCGCGCCGACAATGACGGCGAGGGCGGCATTTTGGCGCTGATGTCGCTGCTCGGCGTCAAGCAGGGACGCCGCCCTTTCGTAATCGCCACCGGAATGCTGGGCGCTGCGCTGCTGTTTGGCGACGGCGCGATCACGCCGGCGATCTCCGTATTGAGCGCGCTTGAGGGATTGAAAACGCCGGCGCCTGCGATTGCGCCCTATGTCGCGCCGCTATCCGTTGTTGTTCTCATCGGCTTGTTCAGCTTGCAATCACAGGGCACGGCGCGCATCTCGAAGCTCTTCGGGCCGATCATGACGCTGTGGTTCCTTGTTATCGGCGCTTTGGGCCTGGGCGGCCTCGTCAGACATCCCGAGGTTCATTGGGCGCTCAATCCCGCCATTGGCCTCCACTATCTCGCAACCCATGGGATGGCCGGATTTCTGTTGCTCGGCGCGGTGTTCCTGTGCGCGACGGGCGCTGAAGCCCTTTATGCCGACATGGGGCATTTCGGCCGACGGCCGATCCTACTCGCATGGTATGGCCTCGTCCTGCCGGCGCTACTGCTCAATTATGCCGGTCAGACCGCGCTCCTTGTCGACCGCCCTGCAGAGGCATCCGCCAATCCGTTTTTCGATCTCTGTCCATCGGCGCTGCAACTGCCGCTTGTGGCGCTGGCGACGGTCGCGACCGTAATCGCGAGCCAGTCGATCATCACCGGCGCTTTCTCGATGACGCGACAAGCCATCCAGCTTGGGCTGCTGCCGCGCATCCACATCATGCAGACATCAGAGGAGAGCTACGGTCAGATTTACGTCGGTTTCGTCAATTGGTCTTTGATGGCGCTCACTCTCGTTTTGACCGTCTCCTTCCGCTCCTCGGAACATCTCGCCGCGGCATTCGGAATCGCCGTGTCGTTGACGATGCTGCTTACGAGCAGCCTGATGTTCATCGCGATGCGCGAAGTCTGGCGCTGGAGCCTGGCCGTTAGTCTTGGCGTCGCAGGCTTGTTCATCCTCGTCGACGGCTCCTTTGTCGCCGCCAACATGGTGAAGTTTTTTGATGGCGGATGGATTCCACTTGCGACCGCCGCGGTCTTATACTTCCTGATGAGTTGCTGGGCGGAAGGCTATAAGGACATGCGCACCGCGCTGGAGCGCGACACGCTCCCCATACCGAGCTTCGTCGCGCAATTTCGTGGCAAGCCGCGCGTAAAAGGCACGGCGGTTTATATGTCCAGTCGCAGCGATGTCGTTCCTGTTCCGCTCTTACACAATCTCAAGCATAATAAGGTTCTGCACGAACGCATCGTGCTTCTGCACGTCGAGACCGAGCAGATACCGCGCGTTAATACTTTGCAACGCGTCGAGTCAACGATGCGCGACGACGAATTTTACGCGATAACAATTCACTATGGTTTCATGGAGCAACCCGATATCCCCCGCGCGCTGCTTCTCGAGTCGCTTTCCGTTCCGTTTCACTTCAACATGATGGAAACGTCTTTCTTCGTCGGCCGATTGACGATCCTCCCGGCAGGCCTCTCAAAATGGCGGAGATTGAAGCTGCGGATCTACCAATTTCTCCACCGCAATGCGCTTCCCGCGACGGAGTTCTTTCAAATCCCGCCGGGCCGCGTCGTCGAACTTGGGGGTCAAGTCGAGATATGAGGGCTTTCATTCTCCGCGCTGGAAATGCTCGTAGACCAGCCGCGCCGTCGACTTGTTGACGCCGGGGACCTTCTCGAGGTCCGAAAGCGCCGCTTTCGACACCGCCTTCGCCGAGCCGAACGCCAGCAGCAGCGCGCGTTTCCGCGATGGCCCGACGCCGGCGATCTCATCGAGCGGATTCTTGGTGAAATCCTTCTTGCGCCGAGCGCGATGCGTTCCGATCGCAAAGCGATGCGCCTCGTCGCGCAGCCGCTGGACGAAATACAGCGCCGGATCATGCGGCGGCAGGCGAAACGGCTCGCGGCCCTCGACGAAGAAGGTTTCGCGTCCAGCATTGCGATCCGCGCCCTTGGCGATCGAGGCGATCGCGACGCCTTCGACTCCAAGCTCGCGTAAGACGTCCCGCGCGACGTCGAACTGGCCGCGTCCGCCGTCGATCAGGATGAGATCGGGCCTGGCCGGAAAGGCGTCGCCCTCCTGGTCCTTTTCGCCTTCCTTGGCGAGTCGCGCGAACCGGCGCGTCAGCACTTCGCGCATCATGCCGAAGTCGTCGCCCGGCGCGATGTCGGCGCCACGGATGTTGAAAGTTCGATAGTGCGCCTTCATGAACCCGGCGGGGCCCGCGACGATCATCGCGCCGATCGCCTGCGCGCCGCCGATGTGGGAATTGTCGTAAACCTCAATCCGATGCGGCGCTGACGCCAGACCGAAGGCCTGGCCGAGCGCCGCGAGCAGCCGCTGCTGGCTTGCGTCCTCGGCGAGCTTGCGGCCGAGCGCTTGCCGCGCGTTCTGGAGCGCGTGCTCCACCAGTTCGCGCCTCTCGCCGCGCTGCGGCGCGAGCAGTTCGACGCGACGGCCAAGCCGCGCGGTCAAAGCCTCTTCAAGCAGCGCGCCGTCCTCAATCGGATGAGAGAGAAAAACGCAGCGTGCGGAAGGATGCTCTTGATAGAACTGCGCCAGAAAGGCGTCGAGGACTTCGGACTCGGACAGCGTCGCGTCGGCGCGCGGGAAGTAGGAGCGATTGCCCCAGTTTTGATAGGCGCGAAAGAAGAACGCTTCGATGCAGAAGCGCCCGGCGTCCTTGGCGATCGCGAAGACGTCGGCTTCTTCGACGCTGCGCGGATTGATCCCCTGCGCGCCCTGAATCGCGGAGAGCGCCGAGATGCGATCGCGCAGCCGCGCCGCGCGTTCGAACTCCAGCCGTTCGGAGGCTTCGGTCATCTCGCGCGCCAGCTGTTCGCGCACGGCGCGGCTCTTGCCGGAGAGAAAATTCCGCGCCTCGCGCACAAGTTCGGCGTAATCGTCTATCGAGACTTCGCCGGTGCACGGGCCGGAGCAGCGTTTGATCTGGTAGAGCAGGCAAGGGCGCGTGCGATTGTCGTAAAAGCTTTGCGTGCAGGATCGCAGGAGAAAGGCGCGCTCCAGCGCATTCAAGGCGCGATTGACCGCCCAGACGCTGGCGAAGGGTCCGAAATAGTCTCCCTTGCGCACGCGGGCGCCGCGGTGCTTTAAAATCTGCGGCGCTTCGTGATCCATGGCGATGAAAATATAGGGAAAGGATTTGTCGTCGCGCATCAGCACGTTAAAGCGCGGCTTCAACTGCTTGATGAGATTCGCTTCCAAAAGCAGCGCGTCGGTTTCCGTCTCGACAGAGATGAACACCATCGTCGTAGTCGCCGAAATCATCCGCGCGATGCGGTTCACATGACCCGCGAGGCGCGTATAGCTCGCGACCCGCTTGCGGACGTTCTTCGCCTTGCCGACGTAGAGCACCTCGCCGTTTTCGGCGATCATGCGATAGACGCCGGGACCGTTGGGCGCGTGGCGCCAATGCTTCTTGATGACGTCGACGCCGCGCTTGACGCTTTCGGGAGTCTGGGGCGGTTCGAGAGACTCTTCGCACGGCTCCGCCTCCGCAAGCGTGTCGGCCATGTCGAAGACGTCGTCTTCCTGAGGCGGAAGATCGCGAGGATTTGTGAGCCGGGGCGTCATTGACCTAGATTTATTCGCCGCAAGCGGCGATGGAAAGAGTCGTTCGACGCGCGGCCAAAGCAAAGACTTGTGCAGAATATCGATCCGCGCGGCGTTTGCGCGGCGCGGACGCCTTGCGCGCGCCCGAGCCTTTGGCCAGACTACTGCAAAGCTTGGGCTTCGACGATCAGAGGGACGGAATGCAGGGGGCGAGGATCACAATTGGCTCGATCCTTTTTCCGGCGCTGGCGCTTGGGCTGGCCGCCGTCTTCAAGTTCGGCGAATCCTGGTTCTCTCAGATGCCGGCGTCGATTGATTTCGTTCCCGCCAGCATCGCGGCGGTACTATTGATCGGGACCGCCTTCGCCGCCCTGCAGCATGCCGAGATCATCGGCGCCAAGACCGGCGAGCCCTTTGGCACGCTCTTGCTCACCATCGCCGTGACCATTATCGAGGTCGCGATCATGGCCTCGATGATCGAATATGGCGATGACGACCCGACCGAAGCGCGCGAGGCGGTCTTCTCCGCGATCATGATCGTCTGCAACGGTCTGGTCGGCCTCTGCCTGCTGCTCGGCGGGTTCCGTCACCACGAGCAGCAATTACAGCCGATGGCGACCAGCGCCTATCTCGCCATCCTCATCGCTCTTTCGGTTCTCACGCTCATCCTGCCCGATTATACGACGTCAAGCTACGGACCGACTCTGTCCTCAAGTCAGCTCGTTTTCGTCAGCGTTCTATCGGTGCTGCTTTACAGTACGTTTCTCTTCATTCAGACGGTGCGGCACCGATCCTATTTCATCGACGTGCATGTCGCCGCCGCTGGCCACGGCGTGGCGAAGCCCTCGCGCGCCATGACGATTTTCGCGGTCGTGGGACTTGGCGCCAGTTTACTCGGCGTCTCTCTGCTCGCGGAGCGGGTGGTCCCGGGCCTCGAAGAGGGGCTTCGCTGGCTTGGCGTCGATGACGTGAACAGAGTGACCGGCGCGGCCGTCGCGATGCTGGTTCTGCTCCCGGAGTCCATGAACTCCATCAGAGCGGCGATGCGTAACGCGCTTCAGACAAGCATCAACGGCGCGCTCGGCTCTGTCGTCGCGACGATCGGGCTCACGGTTCCGGCCGTGGCGCTCTTGAGCCTTGCAACGCACCGGGAGATCATGTTCGGCCTTGAGAAGCGCGACGTTATGTTGCTGCTGCTGACATTGCTGCTCAGCGTGGTGAGCTTCGGCGCCGGCCGAACCAATCTCCTGACCGGCCTCGTGCATCTTGTCGTTTTCGCAACATATGTTTTTCTATTGTTCGTGCCCTAGCTCTCACGCAAAGTGCGTCAATCCAAGACGAAGATCTGCTCAAGGTTCACGAAGCGGCGGCGAAGGCGATAGGCGGCTGACCAAGTCTGCCAATCGTAACCGAATTGTCCAGTTGAGCGCGACTCGATGACTTTGCGCCTTACCATTCGACCGGCGTCTGGCGGTGGGCGATCAGATAATCGTTCGCCTTAGAAAAATGCTTGCAGCCGAAAAAGCCGTTGTGCGCCGAAAGCGGCGATGGGTGGGCGCATTCGAGCACCAGATGTTTCCGCCGATCGATCCCTGCGCCCTTGCGCCGGGCGTAGGAACCCCACAGCATGAAGACGACGGCTTCGCGCTCGCGCGATAGCGCATGAATCGCGGCGTCGGTAAATTGCTCCCAGCCCTTGCTCTGATGCGATCCGGCGGCGTTCTCGCGCACGGTGAGCGTGGCGTTGAGAAGCAACACGCCCTGTCGCGCCCAACGCGAAAGATCGGGGTCGCGAGAGACCTTATGACCGAGATCGGCTTCGATTTCCTTGAAGATGTTCTGGAGCGACGGCGGCGGCGGCGTATGAGCGCCGACGGCGAAGCAAAGTCCGCAGGCCTGTCCGGCGCCGTGATAGGGGTCCTGCCCGAGAATGACGACTTTGACCTGGTCGAAGGGACATTCGTCGAAGGCGCGAAAAATCTGCGACGCCGGCGGATAGATTCGGCGCGCGGCATATTCGCTGCGGACGAATTCTCGCAGCTCCCCGAAATAGGGCTGTTCGAATTCACGCGCGAGATGCTTGCGCCAGCTTTCCTCGATGCGAACTGGTCTGGTCATTTTGAGGGGCGGGCAGTATCGAAATTATTGCGAATTTGGGTAACCGCTTCTTTCAGCTTCGGCAATTCGTCAACCACGACATTCCAGATAATTTGATCGACCGCGTGGAGCTGGCGCGCGCTCCCGCAGTTTCGCAATGGCTTCGGCGAGGTTCATGCGGACAGTTTAGTCGAAATGCCCGCCGAGCCTCAATCCTGCAGCGGGCCCCAGGCCGGGTCGCTTGCGAAGCTCGGGGTCGGCGCCTGGGTCTCGGAACGGCCGAACACGTCGACCATGTAGATTTTCGGTCCGCCACCGCCGCCGGAATCGCGAAAGAACATCAGGAATAGGCCGTTCGGCGCCCAGGTCGGGCCTTCATTGTGAAAGCCTTCGGTGAGAATGCGCTCGCCGGAGCCGTCGGTCTTCATCACGCCGATCGCGAAATTGCCGCCATTCTGCTTGGTGAAGGCGATGTAATCGCCCTTGGGCGACCAGACCGGCGTCGAATAGCGGCCGCCGCCGAAGGAGATGCGCTTCGCGTCGCCGCCCTGCGCGCCCATGATGTAAATCTGCTGCGAGCCGCCGCGATCGCTCTCGAAAACGATGCGCGAGCCATCCGGAGCGTAGCACGGCGCCGTATCGATGGCGGCGGTGTCGGTCAGACGCGTCGTCGTGCGCGAGCGCAGATCCATCGTATAGAGATTGGTCGTCGAACCCTGCGACAGCGACATGATGATCTTCTGTCCATCGGGCGAAAATCGCGGCGAAAAGGTCATGCCAGGGAAATTGCCCACGACTTCGCGCTGGCTGTTCTCGATATTCATCAACAGGACTTTCGGATCGCCGTCGGCGCCGAAGGACATGTAAGTCACGTCGAGCGAATTGGGGGAGAATCGCGGCGTGACGACGAGTTCGTCGCCGCGCGTCAGGTAGCGCACATTCGCGCCGTCCTGATCCATCATGGCGAGGCGCTTGCGGCGCCTCTCCTTGGAGCCGGTTTCGTCGACGAAGACGACCCGCGTGTCGAAGAAACCTTTTTCGCCGGTGATGCGGGTGAAGACGGCGTCGGAAAGGAGATGCGCGACTCGCCGTATATTGGCGGTTTCAGTCACATATTGCTGACCGGCGACCTGTTCGCCCGTCGTCACGTCGAAGAGCCGGAACTCGGTCTTTAGTCTTCCGTCGGCGCCCCGTTGCGAACGCCCGGTCAGCACGAATTGCGCGTTAACCGCTTTGAACGCGGCGAGATGGGGCGCTGCGTCCGGCGGCGCGGCGTTCGCCGGCAGCGCGGCGGGCTCGATCGGATGAAGAAACACCGAGCGTTTGAAATTATTCAGCGTCACCGAGGTCACGGTCTTGGCGGCGTCGTCGCCGGCAAAAGGCGCGACGGCGATATTGATCGGCTGAAAGCCGCCGCCCTTGAGATCGATGACGCGTCCGGCGCGCGCCGTCGGGGCGGGAAGGATTGGGGCGAACGCCGCGCCGGCGATAAAGCCGGCGGCGGCGCGGCGGGTGATGCTGCGTGTCATGGGCGAAATCTTTCCGGCATCGCCGTGAAGAAACCGTAACGCCTTGCGGCGATGGACGTTCTCGGAGGGTTGGGGAGGGGGGCGACCCGTTCGCTGCGCGCGAAGGCGGTCACTAATTCGCATCCTGGAAGCGGATCGTGACCTCGCGCAGCGCCTCTTCGTAATAGGGCATGAACTCGGGCGGAATCCGCATCGGGCTGCAGCGGCGCACCGCCTGCATCGCCTGTTCGCCACGGGCATGTTCGGTCGGCGTCGCCGAAGCGTTCAGCAGTTTCGGGCGCCCCTCGAGTTCGCCTTCGCGCGAAAGATGAAACTCCACGATCGGCGTATAGGTCTGCCCGCCAAGCGACAGGGCGGACGCCCAGCACGGGTAATAGTGATCGTGGATATAGGCGGCGATGCGCGCTTCCATCGAGGCCGACATTTTGGCGGCCGTCCCCGTCGGCGCGCCGAGCGCGGCGGCCTGGGTCGCTCTGCCGGTTGCGGCCTTGCGCTGCGGCGCTTCGCGGCTCAGCATTTTCGAAATGCTCGCGGCGTCGAATTTCGACTTTGGGGCATTCTCGTCGCCCGATTCCGCCTTCGATTCCTTCGCCGCCTTTTCCGCCAGTTCGCCGATCGTCGCTTCAGGCTTAGGCTTGTCTTGCTGCTTCTTACTGGCGAGGAGCTTCGCGACCTCGTCGACCTTGAGCCGCTCCTTTGGTTTCTCAACGTTAGCCGCATCCTTTGCCGACTTGTCCGGCTTCGAGCGGGTCGGCGGCTTCGGCTTGACGATTTCGGCCTCAGCCGGGTCCTTCGTCTCGGGCTCCGTCTTGTCTGGTTGCGGCGCCGCGGCTTTAGGCTTCGCCGCCGGTTTCGGCTCGGGCTGCTTTTCCTCGAGCTTGGGCGGCGGCTCTGGCTTCGGCGGCAGAGCGGCGACGCGTTTCGGCGGCGTCGGCGGCGTGTCGGCGGCGGGCTGCGGCAGCGGACGCGCGGGCGGCAATGGCGTGGCGACGTCTTTCTTGGCTTCCGCGAGTGGCGGCTCCGGCTTTGTCTCGGCTTCGGCCGCGACCTTGTCGACGCGCGGCGTCGACTTGATTTCGCGCGCAGTTTTTTCTCCCTTCATGACCTGGGCGAGTTCGCTATCGGTGACAAGGTCGACCGGAATCATCTCGACGGCGTCGTCGAATTTTGGGCTGCTGGAAAACAGGACGAGCGCCGTCAGTAGCAATCCGGCGTGGATTGCAGAGGAGAGCGGAAGACCGGGTTCGGAGCGCGAAATTTTCATTTCCGCTCAGCTCACTTCTTCTCCTGCTCTGTCACCAGCGCGACCTTCTTGTAGCCCGCGCTTATGACAAGCGACATCACCTCGGCGACGCGGCCGTAATTCACCGCCTTCGAGCCGCGGACATAGATGCGTTCGTCAAAACCCTGCTTGGCGGCTTCCTTGAGCTTGTCGAGCAATTGCGTCGTCTCGACCGGCTGATCCATCAGATAGACCTGTCCCTTTTCGTCGATGGCGATCGAGACCGGCTTCTGGTCGATGTTAAGCGCGCCGGCCCTCGTCTGCGGAAGATCGACCGCGACGCCGGTCGCAAGCAGGGGCGCCGCCACCATGAAGATGATGAGCAGCACCAGCATCACGTCGATGAACGGCGTCATGTTGATTTCGGCCATGGCGCCGTAGCGGGGCACCCCGCGCCGCCGCCTGCCGCCCTTACGTCCCGGGGCCGAGAGTGAAGCGCCCATGCCCGCCCCTTACGCCGCGCGGTCGCGGTTGGACGAGGCCGCATGCTGGTCGATCTGTCGCGACAGAATCGCCGAGAATTCGTCGGCGAAGCTTTCCATGCGCGCCTGCGCCTTGGCGACGTCGCCCTGCATTTTGTTGTAGGCGATCAGCGCCGGAATGGCGGCGAACAGGCCGATCGCAGTGGCGAGCAGCGCCTCGGCGATGCCGGGCGCGACGACGGCGAGCGAGGTGTTCTTCGAGGCCGCAATCGAGCGGAACGACGTCATGATGCCCCAGACCGTGCCGAACAGGCCGATAAAGGGGCCGGCCGACGCCACGGTCGCGAGCACCAGCAGATTCGATTCAAGCTTCTCCACTTCGCGGGCGATGGAGACGTCGAGCACTTTTTCGATGCGCGCCTGCAGCCCCATGAAGGAGGCGCTGGCACCCGCCTGGAAGGAGCGCTTCCATTCTCGCATTGCGGCGACGAAAAGCGTCGCCATGCCGGTTTGCGGCCGCTCGGAGAGCTTGCTGTAAAGCTCCTCCAGCGAATTGCCCGACCAGAAGTTTTCCTCGAAACGGTCCATGGAGCGGCGCATGCGGGAAAAGAGCAGCGTCTTGTCGATAATGATCGCCCAGCACCAGACCGACGCGGCAAGCAGTCCGACCATGACGATCTTGACGACGATATGCGCGCCCCAGAACATGCTCCAGATCGTGATGTCGGCGGCAGGAGCGGCGAGAGGGCTCGCGGCGATCTCGGCTGGATTCATGATTTGTCCTTGAGTCGGCAGGCGCTCTATGGCGACTTTGGCTGCGACGCCCGGTCTATCGCCCGCAATTTCGCCATTTGTTGGGCCGCCCTGCGCCGCACAACAAACCATAGCGGGGAGGAGTTAACAAGCCGTAAGGGTTAAGGAAACCTCTAAACGCGCCGGCGGCTGGTTTTGACAGAGCGTTAAGGATCACGGAATCATCCGGAGGGCCGGACGCCGAGCGAATTTTTTTCAGGGATTGCTGCAATGCGCGTTGTCGTTTCTGGCGGCCGGCCATTCTGCCGGCGAGAGGACATATGCAACATTCTTCAGGCGCTTTTCACGACTGTCGTATTTTTCCTCCCTTACTTTCTATCGCTCTCCTTGGTCGAGCTTTCCGCCTATATTCTCGCCTTCATCGCCATTAACGGCTCGGCCAATTACCTGTTGCACCTTCACGTCCATCATCCTTTCACGACGTCGCGCGGATGCAATCTGCTGCTTGATCTCATGCTCGGCGCGACCACCGGCATCACCGCGTCGAACTGGCGCATTCAGCATGTCTACGGCCATCATTGTCGGCACGACGAAAAATTTCGCGCGCGAAATATTGATGTGAGCGCAAGTTTTTCGTGGCGCGGCGCGCTGGCGTTTTGCTGGCGTTCAATGCGGCCGACGATCGTGGGACCGTTTTATGAGGCCTATGAAAAGGGCGTCCTCAGCCACATCAAGAAGCCGATCAACTATCGCTGGGCTCTTGTCGAACACTGCCTTTATCTCGGATTTATCGGCGTGCTATTCGCCTGGCGGCCGTTGCTCACGCTCGGCTTCGTTTTGCCTTGGCACTTCGGCGTGTTCTTCTTCACGCGCTATGTCGATTTTCTCAATCACTGCGGATGCGATGAATCGTCGAACAATCCTTTCGCCATCGCCAACAATACGACTCACGCCGTTTTCAACCGCCGAAGCGGAAATCTAGGGTTCCACACCGCTCACCATCTCAACCCGACCGTGCATTGGAGCGAATTGCCGGCCTTGCATCGCCAGATTGAAAAGGACATTCCGCCGCAGTTGATCACCAACGTGAGTTGGTCGTTCCTGCATTTTCCGCTGCATGCGCTGCGCGGCGTGCGATAGTTGGCGGCTCACTCATTGAGCTGATAAATCCACCAGCCCTTGTGCTGATAGACGAGCGAAAATCGCGTTAGCGGCGCGGGCAGGGAGGTGGAGAACGGCAGCAGCCGCGCAATCAGCCGGTCGCCGTCGCTCTTTCGCTCAAGATAATGCAGCCGCGTTGCGCCGCCGATCGGCTCGACCGCGAAGCCGCCGTCGATCTTCTCGTCGCGTAGCCATTGCTGGGCGGATTTGATGAGCCCATGCGAAACGCCGGTCGCGGCGAAATCTTTATAAGCGATCGAGAGCTTTTCGGGCCGTACGGCAGCGAGCCTCCAGACGTCGGAAATGCGCACCGCGACATAGGCGGGCTTGCCGCCCGCGAGCGTCTTCAAGGCTTCGCTCGCATGCGCCTCATCGGCGTTGAGCAACGCGTCGATAAATCGTGTGAAACTGTTCGCTGACGAGGTCGGGACTCCCGCCCCCCATCGCGGGCGCTCCATTGCCGCGGCGGCCGACCAGGCGGCAGGTAACAACAGACCGCGCGCCTCTGCGTCGTCGAGCGGCGCGGCGCGTCCTGCGACAAGCTTGATCGCGCGCGAGAAGTCCCACCATGCCAGCACGACGGCGTCCTGCGGCGTATGCTCGCGGATCGCTGCAAGAACCTTTGCCGCATCCTCCGCCGAAACGTCAGAGAAGAGCATCGGCTCGGTCACCTGATTGCGCCATACAAGCGGCGTCAGCCGACCGGCGTCGTCGCGCGCGACGACGCCAGCGGCGAGAGGACGCCGCTCGTCCTTCGCCGATACTTGGATCTGCTGAAGGCGCTCGGCTGGAAGTCCGAAGCCTTCGACATCCTTCGCGGCTTCCGCCGAAATCGGCGCGAGACGCGCTTCAAAGGGAACGCTCGGATTGAGGCCAGCGTAAATCGCCCAGCCGATGAGGGCGAAGCCGAAGACGATGAGCGCGACGCCGACGATAAGCCGAATGCGGGGAGTCATGTGCGCCTAACTGTCAGAGTTCCGATTCTTCCGGCGCCCGAATGTCTTTGCCGCGAAAGCGGGAATCCAAAGCAACAGCCAAATGCTTCGAAGAAGGCCCCTGGATTCCCGGTCGCGCTTTCGCGCGCCGGGAACGACATGCGGGACGCTCACCCGCCCTTGCGTCCGCGTTGCATCAGCAGGCCGGCGCCGGCAAGCATGGCGAGGAGCCCAAGTCCGCCGGCCCAGGCGCGACGCGTCGGCGAATCGAGATCGAGGTCGCCGCGCTTCTGGCCTGCGATGCGCTTCAGCTCGGCGCGGATTTCGGCGGCCTCGCGCAGCTTCGTATCCTCGTCGTTGATCTTCGCCGCCGCGCCGATAAGTTGCGACCAGCCTTCGGTATAGGTGTAGCCGCCGGGGTTCATATGCGCGAGGCCCTTATAGTGCTTGATCTGATGATGCTCCCACATGTCGGCGAAGACATATTCAATGGCGCTCGGATTATTGCCCTTCTGCCAGAACAGCTGGAAGAAGCCGCCGGCATCGTCCTTCTCGGGCGGCGGCGGCGCCGGACGGTTCGTTGTCTGGCCCGGCAACAGTTTGTCGGCGTAGAGCTTCACCAACACGCTGCGCGCTTTCTCGGTGATCTCAAGACCGGAGATGATCCCCTTATCCATGCCGTCGAGATAGGCGCGGGCGAAGCGGTCTGAGTGGCAGTTGGAGCAGGTCGAGACCCACGACTCCTTGCGTTGCGTGAACCAGGGGTGGCTCAAATTTTCCGCGATCTTCGGCATCGGCACAAAGGCCCAGCGCGCCTTGCGCACCATGTTGTGCGTGAACTTGCCCTGATACTCCATGTGGCAGAAGGCGCAGGTCGGGGCGTTCATATTGCCCTTTTCCATCGCGTCGGCGAGACGGACGTTCCAGTCCCATGTGTCGCCGCGCGTCTGATAGATCGTGCCGTGCTTCGAGAGCATGTAGCCCTCGAATTCATTGTGATCGACGCCATTGTGGCAGATCGCGCAGGCTTGCGGCTTACGCGCCTGCACGGCCGAGAATTCGTGGCGCGTGTGGCAGGAGTTGCAGGTCGTCTGCGGCGTGTGACAGAAGGTGCAGCCTTCCGCGACCTCCCGCTGCTCCATCGCCGCCCACACCGCATTCTCGACATTGGCCTTCATCGATAGCGCGTGCGAGGGATGCCCCGGCTTCCACTGATCCTGCGGCCAGGTGAAAGTGTCGCGCTCGGATTCGCGCTCGGCGAACTGCTGCACATGGCACTGTCCGCAGGCGGCGGCGTCGGGCATCCGCAGTTCGGTGTTGTGCTGGCCATGGTCCTTGCCGACTCCCATATGGCAGTCGATACAGCCGACCTCTTTCAGGTTCTCGCCGGCCTTGAGCGATCCCATCGAGCGGAGGTTGTTCTCGACCTCCGTGATCATTGCCTTCTTATAGGTGCGCGCGTCGCTGTCGGGGAGGTTGCGGATCGCGTCGAGATTGCCGTGCACGCTACCCTTCCAGCTATGCGTCCAGCCGGGCGTGACCTGGCTGTGGCACTCGACGCAGTCGGCGCGCTTGGCGTCGATGTCGATCGTATGCGGCGGCTTATAGAAGTCGTGCGGATTGAGATATTTCGAGATTGGGATCGGCTCCCAATATTTCGAGAACGAGCCTTTCCCGGCGCCTTGCGATTCGTCGTAGTAGCGCTTGGTCAGCGCATCATAGAGTTCTTTCGGCGAAGCGGATTTCTCAAGGCCAAGCGCCTTGAAGGTTTCGTCGGGCGTCTCGGCAAAGGCCGGCGCGCCGACGGCGAAGGTCAGGGTGAACGCGACAATTGGCGCGACGCGGGCCGCATAATCCAAAACTTTCGAAAAATTTGGCATGCGTCCTGCCCCTTCTGCGTCTGGCTGTATTCTCGGCTCCGGGGCAGCGAGCGGAAAGGACCACAGGCCTCCTCGTCCATGAGGCCACCCATTGCCCCAGCCGCTCGTCAAGACGCTTCGCGACGATACATGAAGGGAAGCCATGACGATTCGTTCCTTCCCTTCCGCCTTAAGCACCGCCGAAGCGCCGCCCGGCATGCGGCTTTACGCGATCGGCGACATTCATGGGCGCGCCGATCTTCTCCATGCCCTCGCGGAAGCGATCGCCGAGGATCTCGCGGCGCGCCGCTGCGAACAGGCCGTCACTATATTCGTCGGCGATTATATCGACCGCGGCCTTGGCTCCAACGGCGTTTTGAAGCGCTTGTCGGCCAAGGATTTTCCCACGCCGATGGTCGCGCTGCGCGGCAATCACGAAGACGCGTTGCTGCGCTTTATCGACGACGCCGCGGCGCTCGACGATTGGGTCGCCAATGGTGCGCTGACGACGCTGCATTCCTATGGAGTCGACGCCGGCGAGGAAGTCGCGATTGGCGGCGCGTCGAGGGTTCGGGTGAAATTTCTCGCGCATTTCCCGGACGAACATCGCCGCTTCATCGAAGACACCCGGCTTTGGACCGAATATGGCGGCTATTTCTTCTGCCATGCCGGCGTGCGGCGCAGCCGGCCGCTGCATCTGCAGGACCCTCATGATCTGATGTGGATTCGCGAAGGGTTTCTCGACTGCGAGCAGTCCTTCGGCAAGGTGATCGTGCATGGGCACACGCCGCATCGCGACGTCGAGGATTTGCCGAACCGGATCAATCTCGACACCGATGCCGTAAGAAGCGGCGTGCTTACGGCGGTGGCGCTGGAAGGGTTCGAGCGGTGGTTTATCCAGACCGCGTGATGGCTCAGCCGACGCGAAGCTCGAAGGCGTTTTCGAGATGGCGCGGCAGCCGCCGCGGCGCAACGAAGATCGCGTCGGCGCGCAGCGTATAGTTCATCGCCCAGGGGTTTGCGGCGAGCCAGCGGCCCACAGCCTGCGAGAAGCGGCGCTGCTTTTGCGGCGTGATGGCGATTGCCGCGTCGTCGAGATCGCCGCGCGCTTTCACTTCGACGAAGACGATCGTGCGCCCACGCCGCGCGATGATGTCGATCTCGCCGCCATGCGCCCGGACATTGCGCGCGAGAATGCGATAGAGCCGAGACCGCAGCCACAGCGTCGCCGCGGTCTCGGCGCGCAGGCCGTAGACATAGGCGGCGCGGCGGGCGTCGTCGCTCAATATTCTCTCCAAAAAGGGCGCGCAACCGTCTCCCAAGGGGAGAGGGTCGGTCCGAAGGACCGGGGGGAGGGGACAGAATCTCGCGGCCTTCGCTCAGGCGCAAAGAAGGAGAGGGAGTTACCCCTAACCCGGCCGCTTCGCAGCCACCCTCTCCCAATGGAAGAGGGGCACCTATCCTGCTTCTGGACGGAAGAGGGCAAATTGCGCCGGCTCATTTCCCGCGCCCCGCAGCGAGCTCCAGCGCCCGGGCGTAGACTTGGCGGCGGGGTTGGCCGGTCGCGGCGGATACCACGCTCGCGGCGTCCTTCACCGAATGCGCGGTCAGCGCCTCCTCGATTTTGGCGTCGAGATCGGCTGCCGCCGTTTCTGCCGCGCCGGCGCCGGGCGGCGCGACAAGCAGCACGATTTCGCCCTTCGGCGGCTCCTCTTTTGCGAGCGTCGCCGCGAGTTCGTCGAGCGTCCCGCGACGGACCGATTCGAACATCTTGGTCAGTTCGCGGGCGATCGCCGCATTGCGCCCGCCCAGCACCGCCGCGCAGTCGGCGAGCGTTTCGACCAGCCGTCGCGGGCTTTCGAAAAACACCAGCGTGCCGGGAATCTGAGCGAGTTCGGCGAGGCGCGCGCGGCGCGGGCCGCTCTTGTGCGGTAGAAAGCCCTCGAAAAAGAAGCGGTCGGTCGGCAGTCCGGCGACGACCAGCGCCGCGAGCACGGCGGAGGGCCCTGGCACCGAAGTCACATGCACGCCCTTTTCGAGCGCCTCCTGAACGAGTCGAAACCCCGGATCGGAGACGAGCGGCGTGCCGGCGTCGGAGACGAGCGCGAGTTTCGCTCCCGCTTCCAGACGCGCCAGAAGATGCGGGCGAATGACCCGGGCGTTATGTTCGTGATAGGCGACGAGCGGCGTCGATATCCCGTAATGGGCGAGCAGCGTCTTGGTGACCCGCGTATCCTCGGCGATCACCGCATCCGCCGCGGCGAGCGTGGAAAGCGCGCGAAACGAAACGTCCTTCAAATTGCCGATCGGCGTCGCGACAAGGTGGAGCCCGGGCTCGATCCTTTCCGCTTCGGCGCGCAGGCCAAAGGCGGTGTAGCTCGCAGCAGGCGGAGAAGCAGCCTCGATGATCATGGGCGTGGCCGATGTTCGTTCTTTTTAAGATACATGATGTTCGTTTAACAGGACAAGCGCAAACTGCGCCCAAGATGCGTCCAAACCGCGCTCAAGGCCGCAATTCTTCCAAATGGGCTGTATATTGACTTTCCGCCAGGGACTCGGACCTTAGCGCAGATAAGCCGCGCCATGGCGAGAGCCTTGGTCGCAGGGGGATTTTATGCCGACATTGTCTTCTCACCGGCGCGCCGGCGCGCCCAGGCGCGGGGCCGTGATGAAACATGCCGCGCTTCTCGGACTCGCGTTCGGGCTCGCCGCCTGCAATCCGGTGAGCGGACCCTGGGCGCCCGGCGCGCGCGATCTTAAGTTGACCGCCTCGACCCAGACCGGGCCGGCGGAAGGCGAAGCGATCGGAACAGGCGCGGTGAAGATCGCGCTGATCGTGCCCTTAACCGGCCCGTCAGGACCGTCCTCGGTCGGCGCGTCGCTCCTGAACGCCGCCAAGCTCGCTTATGCCGACAGCGGCGACAATGACGTGACGATCCTCGTCAAGGACGACCGCTCAACCCCCTCGGGCGCCGCCGCGGCGACTCAGACGGCGATCAACGAGGGCGCGGAAATCATTCTGGGTCCGGTGTTCGGCGCCGGCGTTAAGGAGGCAAGCCGCGTCGCCCGCGCCGCCAATAAGCCGATGATCGCCTTCTCCACCGACTCGTCGGCCGCCGGCCGCGGCAGCTATCTTTTGTCCTTCGCGGTCGAGGGCTATGTCGACCGCGGCGTCAGTTACGCGTCGCAGCACGGCAAGAAGTCGATTGCGGCGCTCGTTCCCGAAAACGATTACGGCACGCTGGCGATGGCGCAGTTCCAGCAGAGCGCCGCGACCTATGGCATCCGCGTGCCGGTCATCGAGCGCTACAAGCCGGGCGCGCCAGCCGAGTCGGTCAAGCGTCTGGCCGCCGCGCGCGATCAATTCGACGCGCTGTTCATTCCCGAGCAGGCGGAGGCGATGACCGCCGTGTCGAAGGAACTCGTGGCGAACGGCATCGACTCCAAGAAGGTGCAGATTTTCGGCACCGGTCTGTGGAACGACGCGCGCACGCTGAACCTGCCGGCGCTGCAGGGCGCCTGGTTCACCGCGCCGGAGAACGCCGGCTTCAACGCCTTCGCGCAGCGCTACAAGGCGAAATACGGCTCGGACCCGGCGCGCGTCGCGACGCTCGCCTATGACGCGGTGTCGCTCGCCATCGCGCTGTCGCGGTCGCAGGGCTCGCAGCGCTATTCGGAAAGCGTATTGACCAACCCTTCCGGATTCAACGGCGCCGACGGCGTCTTCCGCTTCAAGCCGGACGGCGCCAATGAGCGCGGCCTGTCGGTGCTGGAGATCGGCGGCGGCTCGGCGAAGATCATTTCGCCGGCGCCGCGCAATTTCACCGGCAACGGCGCGTAAGAATTCGCCCTCATCCTGAGGAGCGCCTGAAAGGCGCGTCTCGAAGGACGAGGGCGAATTTGAGAACGTCCGGATTTCCTCGTCCTTCGAGACGCAAGCTTCGCTTGCTCCTCAGGATGAGGAAATCCTTCATGCCGTCCCCGTCTCTCCCGCGATCTTGCCGAAGTCGGCGACGCCCATCATCACGCGGCGCAGTTCCGCAAGCAGGCGCAGTCGGTTCAGCCGCAGATCGGCGTTCTCGGCATTGACCGTCACATCGTCGAAGAAAGCGTCGACCGGCGCGCGCAGTTTCGACAGCGCCCGCATGGCGCCGGCGAAATCTTCCTTTTCCAGATGCTCGGCGGTCTCTTCGCGGGCGCGGGCGATGGCGGCGGCGAGCTTATGCTCCTGCGGCTCGATACGAAGGTTCGGCGCGTGGCGATGCGCATAAGCGTTCGCGCCGTCCTTCTTCTCCTCGATCTTGAGAATATTGACGGCGCGGCGAAAGCCGGCGAGCAGATTCCTGCCGTCGTCGGTTGAAAGGAATTTGTCGAGCGCCTCGACCTTGCGCGTGATCATGAGCAGATCGTCCTGTAGCGGCGCCTGTTCCCCTCCCCCCTGCGGGGAGGGGCTAGGGGTGGGGGTCTCCGTCTCCAGAACCGCCCCGAGCGCCGCATCTATCAGATCGTACCTGGCCCCCTTGTCGCGCAAGTAGACCTTCAGCCGATCGATGAAAAATTCCAGGAGGTCGAGGCTTTCTTGCCATGCGCCATGAATGCGCGCTTCTGCAAATTCTGCAGCCCTCTCGGGGTCGGCTGAAGAGAGAACTTCTCGGATAAGCCGCTCCTTTTGTTCGATCGAGAAGCCCGCTTTAGGCATCTCATTTACGATGCGAATCTGTCCCTTCAGCTTTTCGAAGTAGATGTCGATGTGGACGCGCCCAGTATGACCTCCCAAAGTCAGGGTGATTGGGAGCCGCAGCGCATTCTCCATCAAGATCCTGATCACCCCCAACGCTGCTCTGCGCAGCGCATAAGGGTCTTTGCTCCCTGTCGGCTTTTCGTCGATGGCCCAGAAACCGACGAGCGTGTCGAGCTTGTCGGCGAGCGCCACCGCGATCGACACCGGATCGGTCGGAATTCGGTCGCCCGGCCCCTGCGGCTTGTAATGTTCCTCGATTGCCGCGGCGACGCTCGCGTCCTCGCCCTGCGCGCTCGCGTAATAGCGGCCCATCAGCCCCTGCAGTTCGGGGAACTCGCCGACCATTTCGGAAACGAGATCGACCTTGCACAAAATCGCGGCGCGCTCGGCCTTCTCTGCGTCGGCGCCGACGATCGGCGCAAGCTCTCGCGCCAGCGCCGCGATCCGCTTGACGCGTTCGCCCTGCGTCCCGAGCTTTTCGTGGAACACGATGGCGTCGAGCTTCGGCAGACGCTCTTCGAGCCTCAACTTGAGGTCCGTCTCGTAGAAGAATTTCGCGTCGGAGAGCCGCGCGGCGATGACGCGCTCATTGCCGCCGATGACCGTCGCCCCGCCATCGCTTGCCTCGATATTGGAGACGAGGATGAAGCGATTGGTGAGCGCGGTGTCCTCGCGCAGCACGAAGCACTTCTGATTCACGCGGATGGTCGCGCGAATGACTTCCGGCGGAATGGAGAGAAAACTTTCGTCGAATGCGCCCATCAGCGTCACCGGCCATTCGACGAGGCCAGCGACTTCTTCGAGAAGGCCCGCGTCTTCGACGAGCTCCAGCCCTTGCGCGAAGGCGAGATCCTTCGCGTCATGCAAAATGATGTCGTGCCGGCGCGCCGGATCGATGACGACGTTGGCGCGTTCGAGCGCAAGCGCATAATCTTCGAAGCGCTTCACGCGAATGGGCTGCGGCGCCAAGAAGCGATGGCCATAGGTCACATTGCTGGACGCGATTCCGTCGACGTCGAAAACCACGACGTCGGGCGTTTCGGTCTCGGGTCCGAAGGTCGCGACGACGGAATGAAGCGGGCGCACCCAGCGCAGCGAATCCGGCCGCTCAGACGCCGTCCCCCAACGCATCGACTTCGGCCAGGGAAAGCTTTTGACGATCGCCGGCAGAATTTCCGCGAGGACGTCGATCGTCTCGGCGCCGGCGCGCTCGATCACGGCGACGTAGAATTCGCCCTTCTTCGGATCCTTCTCGATCTTCGCCTGATCGAGCGAGGCGAGCCCGGCGCTCTTGAGAAAACCTGCGATCGCCGCCTCAGGCGCGCCGACACGCGGACCTTTGCGCTCTTCGCGCAAATCCGGCTGGCGGTTCGGAAGCCCGACCACCTGTAGCGCGAGACGGCGCGGCGTGGCGTAGGCGGCGGCGCCCTCATAGATCAGGCCGCGTTCGACAAGCGCGTTGGTGACGAGCCGCTTCAGGTCGTCCGCCGCCTGCCGCTGCATGCGCGCCGGAATTTCTTCGGAGAATAATTCGAAAAGGAGATCGGACATCGCGCTTATATGCTCTGCGCCTCATTCCCCTCCCCCCGCTTGCGGCGGGGAGTGGTTAGGGGTGGGGGGCTCTGGATCACGCTGCATTTGGGTGGATTCGCCCAAATGCAGATAACGTGATCGATTCAAAAAGTTTAGAGCGCGCCTTGAGCGAAAAACCGGATTCCACTTTTTCGCAGCGCGCTCTAACGTTTGGTAGAGCGCCGGGCAGATCGTGTCCACAACGCTTTCGAGATTGCGCAAAACCTCGTGATTCCAAAATCGCAGCACGCGATAGCCGCTTGTCTCAAGAAGTCGCGCGCGCTTTTCATCTCGCAGCCGTTCGTCGTCAAAGCCATGTTGCGCGCCGTCGATCTCGATGACGATACGCGTGCGATGACAGGCGAAATCCGCGAAATAGGGACCGATCGGCGCCTGTCGGTGGAAATGAACGTTATCGACTTCAAGCTGTCGGAGCTGTGTCCAAAGCTTGCGTTCTGCCGGCGTCGCCTCGCGTCGCAATTTTCGGGCGCGGGGCGTTCGAGGGTCTGAACGATCCATTTTGTCGTTCATTGCGCGACCCCCTCACCTCTAGCCCCTCCCCGCCGCAAGCGGGGGAGGGGAATCTCAGGCGATTTCCTTGACCGCCGGCTTCGGCGCGTCGAGCAGGAATTTCTCGACTTCGAGCGCCGCCATGCAGCCGAGCCCTGCCGCTGTGACCGCCTGACGGTAAACTTCGTCGGCGACGTCGCCGGCGGCGTAGACGCCCGGCATGCTGGTGCGCGTCGTTCCGGGCTCGACGGCGATGTAGCCCGACGGCTTAATCGTCAATTGGCCGCGGAACAGTTCGGAAGCCGGTGAATGGCCGATGGCGACGAAAACGCCGTCGGCGGCAAGCGTGTGGACCGCGCCGGTCGCGATATTCTTGACCCGCGCGCCGGTGACGCTCAGTGGGTTCTCGTCGCCGACGATCTCATCGATCACGTGATTGAACAGAATCGAGACGTTTTCCTGCGCCAGCAGACGCTTCACCAAGACGCGCTCGCTGCGGAATTCGTCGCGGCGGTGAATGATCGTCACATGTGACGCGAGATTGGAAAGATACAGCGCTTCCTCGACCGCGCTGTTGCCGCCGCCGACGACAAGCACTCTCTTGCCGCGGAAGAAAAAGCCGTCGCAGGTGGCGCAGGCGGAGACGCCGAAACCCTTGAACTTTTCTTCGCTCGGCAGGCCGAGCCACTTCGCCTTGGCGCCGGTGGCGATGATGAGCGAGTCGCAGGTGTACGACTTGCCTGAATCTCCGGTGAGCCTGAAGGGCCGCTCGTCGAGATGCGCTTCGACAATATGGTCGGAGACGAGCTTTGTCCCGACATGTTCCGCCTGCAGGCGCATCTGCTCCATCAGCCAGGGACCCTGGATCGGCTCGGCGAAGCCGGGATAGTTCTCGACATCGGTCGTGATCATGAGCTGGCCGCCCTGATCGAAGCCGGCGATGAGCATCGGCTCGAGCAGCGCGCGGGCCGCGTAGATCGCCGCTGTATAGCCAGCCGGGCCGGAGCCGATGATGATGACGCGCGCGTGCTGCGGCATGAGGTGGCCTCGCGAGTGACGACGCCCGCAATCTAGCCATTATCAGCGTCGCCGCAACCGCGTGGGCGCAGTAACCCGGCCAATGCAAAACGCCCTCCCGGAAAATCGGAAGGGCGCCTAAACAGGCCGCCGCGCGAGACTCCGGTTACCAGCCCCAGCCGCCGTCGTCGCCCCAGCCTGGGCAGACGTTCACCCACTGGCTTCGCCAGCCCCAATGGGTCCACACCCTGCGGCGCTGATAGCAGTCGCCATAACCCGCGTTGGTGTAGCCGGGCCAGCCTCCGCCCCAACCATACCCCGGCGAAGAGGCAGGCAGGTCTGTGCGGTAGTAGCTCCAGCCCCAAGGCTGGCCCCAACCCGCGGGCCGGCCGTAGCCGCCCCGACCGCCCCAACGGCCGGCCCAGCCGACGCCGGGCAGTATCGCGCCTTGGAAGCCGCCGCCGCCCCAGCCGAAGCCGTGCCATCCGTCCCATCGCTGCGCCTGCGCGACGCCGGTATGGGCCATCAATCCGATGAGCAGAGCGCCGGTCACGGTCGCCGCTTTGATTGATCTAGACATGTCCAGCTCCTCCCGTGCGAATGACGCAGGCGAACGGTATTG
This sequence comes from Methylocystis sp., assembly GCF_021731785.1. Lineage (GTDB taxonomy): Bacteria > Pseudomonadota > Alphaproteobacteria > Rhizobiales > Beijerinckiaceae > Methylocystis. Next base: position 329 of record NZ_JAKFWS010000096.1, on the reverse strand, counting down.
CCGCTTGCGACTGGCCGGGCAGGGGCGAATTCCGGCCGAGCGGTCGAGGCAAACGCCCTTGCGAAACGGAAGGCTCTGTCAAAGGCTGATAAGTCGGGGACTTACCAGCCCCATCCGCCCCAGCCGCTGCCCCAGCCGCCGCCCCAGCCGCCGTAGCCGTCCCAGCAGACGTTCACCCATTGACGCCGCCAGCCCCAGTTGGTCCACACCGTGCGAAGCTGGTAGCAGCTGTTGTAGCTGATGTTGGAATAGTAGGGCCAACCCCAGCCGGCGCCTATCAATCCTGCGCCGTACACCGGCCAGGCGCGCCGCCACGGGCGGTAATAGCC